>JBGTNB010000178.1:0-2748 GCA_041743285.1 Gemmatimonadaceae bacterium | reverse complement strand
TTGCGTTCGCGGCTGAAGTACATCTCGCGGGTGATGCGGTACATCACGATCAACAGCACCACCGTCTGCAGGTCTTTCTTCGCCTTCAGCTCTTCGAGTTCCAGGACGATGAAATCGGCACTGAAGTCGATCGTCGCCTCGGACTCGAAGTACTTGCCGTATGCGCCTTCGCGCGTGTAGGGGTGCAGCATTGCCGCGAGGTCCTTCAGCCGCCGGTCTTCGTCATGGCTTTCCTCGTCGAGCCGGCCGGTCGCGAGCAGGTCGTGAATGTCGGAGACCGTCATTGCGTTTCCCTTCGCCTTCCAGGTCTTCTTGATCGCCGCACCGAGCGTGGAATACTGGAAGCCATCCAGTGGCTCGCGCGGGGAAACCATCTGGGCGAGCAGCGGTTGCAAGAGTTCCATGTCCTCGTTGATGTCCTGAACGACTGTGAACGGGTTGAGCGACAACGCCGCGTTCTCGGTGAACTCGATGAAGCTGCCGCCGAAGTTGCGGCAGGCCTTCTCGTAGGAACGGCCCACGTCGATGATCCAGACCCGGGCGCCGGTGCCCAGATACGCGGCGGCGATTTCGTTTAACAGCAGCGATTTGCCGGAGCCCGAGGTGCCGGCGATGGCGACGTTGTAGTTGCCGGCCGGGTTGTCGTAGACATCGAGCTGCATGACTTGGCCGCGCCGGCCTCCGAACAGAAGCACCGGGGTGCCAGTGCCCTGCCATTCGGCGATTAAGGGAGCGAGGTGCACGGCATTTGAGGAAGTCTTGGTGCTGACCCGCTTCATGCGCTTAAGGTCCCCGTGGAAGGGTACCGACAGGGTCATGGGCAGAGAACCGATCAGCGCCTGTGTCATCATCATGGTGTCGTTGGTGAGCTCGAACCCGCGCGCTCGGAAGATTGACCGTGCGGCCTGCTCGGCACGGGTGATGTCATCGGATGGCGCGAACAGGGCTACCTGGTGCACCAGGTCGACCAGTTGCTGGCCGTCATCCATTGCCTTCAAGACGACGTCCCAGTCGGCCTTGCGCTCTTGCAGGTCAGGGAGGAAGCGGGCCATGTAGCTCGTGGCGTTGGTGGTGGCGCGCGCAGCCTTGAGAAAGGCCCAATTGCGTGTTGCCTCGACGTCGAGCACGGTCACGCCGAGGGTCAACATGAACGGGTAGGGGTACTGGAGGGTGCTCTGATACAAGTCGCCAATCAGGCTCCCCATGTTCCAGAGGGCGAATCGGGGTGGAAATGACCGCACCGAAAGCAGCCGCAGTTCACTGCTTCTCGCTTCGGCCGGGTTGAAAAGATCAATGCCGGTCTGCCGAATCCGCATGCGGGTCGCTCGATCGATGACCTGATCGCGAAGCTCCCGGCCCTCGTCATAGGTAAGCGGAAGACAATCGCCTGTCTGGCGATGTGGATCGATCAGCGCGGAGACCCAATTGATAAGGTCGCCCGCTGTCCATGCCCGCGACGGGAAGCCTGCCGCGTGCAGGGTCGCCCGGGCGCTGTCGCGCAGCAGCAGTAGGTCGTCGAGGCGGGCGAGATCCTCCGGGTTACCCGGAATCGAGATGCTGACCAGCAGGCGAAAATCCCGGAACAGGTAGCTTTGTGCTGGCAAGAGCGACGCCCTGCTGCCGGCCAGGTAGTGCTCCACCCGTCGCCGCGCCATGATGCGGTGAATGTTGGTGTGGCGCCCGGCCCGGCCGATCATCGAGAACTCCGGCACATCGTCATCGGGCAGGCGAAGTGCGGCGTAGCGCGCGAGCGGACCGCGAATGTCTGGGCTCGCGTAGAGGTGAAACTGGATGCCTGCGCCGGGCGGCGATGCGGCATAAAGCGCGGTCAGGACGCGCGTCATCTCCTCGTCGGCGCCGGACTGTGGCCGTACTTCCAGGCAGAAGCCGAGCGAATCGCGATTCACGAACACCTGGCGGTCTTCGAGGTACGCGCGATAGGGCAGCCATTCCGAGAAGGCAGCCGCGTCCCCGGCTGAAACGGCGGACTCCCCTTGCGCTCGGGGAACAAGGTCCGACGCCTTCGCTCCGGAAAGCGCGGATTCGAGGTCTGCGAGCAAAGTGCGAAGCACGATTCAGCGCTCCACAGGGGTCGTCTCGGAACCCGATGACAAGCCCACAGGAGGCAACGGGAACAGAGTTGGAGCCTGCGGCGTCTCGGTTGGGGCCTTTGCGGGCGAGGGCTCCTGAGCGGGGGGTATCGGGGGTGCGACACCGTCCACCCGGGAACGTGACACCGGCCGCACGTGCTCGATGAGCCAGCGTCCGGTATCGGCGACCACATGAACCATTGCCTCTTCGTGGAGATCCCCGTCGGCGTCTTCCCACGGCGCGATCCACACTCGCAGCACGCGCGGATTGGATCGAATCGAGCTGCCGGCCACGGCGGCGGGCCTGCCGGGCGCGATGGAATTGGCGCCATAGATCGCTGGGGCGGCCGACGGAGAGTTTTTCTCGGGCGGCTTCGCTGGCTTTGGCATACCCTGGGCCGAATTCGCATAGACGCCGGAAACGGATGTGCACATGGCGCCCTCGGGCGCCTTGCACGCGTAGTTCGCCGTCCCCCCCATGCCCGACATGGTCGATGCGCAGCCACAAAGCGCCAGCGCTACTAGAAGCGGCGGCGCGACTGCGGCTCGATTCATCGCTGCCCGTTTCACCGTACTTCGCTCTTCGCCGACACGGGGCCTTCTGCGCTGGCCGTGGAGCGTGCAAGCCATGCTTCGATCTGCGCGTTGCTCGCGGCGC
>JBGTNB010000177.1:0-1790 GCA_041743285.1 Gemmatimonadaceae bacterium | reverse complement strand
GCGGCGCCGACCATTGCCGCCGGGGAAAGTGTGCCGTCGGAAGCGGTGGAGTGCGCGTGCAGATCGACCCATTGCGCCATGCCACCCGGCGCGCTTCCGGTCACGCCCGGTATCCCGCCTCGGGCGACGTGAAGCTGGGCTGCGTGTACCCGAACAGCGTCACAAGCTCCTCATCGCTCAGCTCGGCCAGCGACTGCTCACGCCACCGAGAGCCCTGTGGGGAATAGCGCGTGACCCGAACCTCGCGCTCCTCCCCTTCACCGCGAATGAACATCAGGCTGAACTCATCGCGGTCGTACTGCGTGACCCTACCTGAATGGGTTACGGTCCATTCCTGGCCGTTCACCTGTATCGTGCGTTTCGGCATTAGAGATCTATTTCCTCGTAAATGCGGGCGCTGCCTGGCCCCCGCTCCGGCGCCTTGCCAATGGCGGCGCGCAATCTCTTGGGATCCGGCGCCTCAATGAATTCCACGAATGCGCCCTGCATGTCCTTTTCCTCGAACACCCAGTAGTTACACCCCGCCTGAGTATAGTAGTCGCGCCGGGCTCGCAGGCGGTTGAGGAATGCCTCTCGCTCCGCGCCGAGCACTACCGATCGCTGTGACGTAAGCGCGCGTCCCACCTTCAGAGTCCCGTCTCGGGGAACGACTCGATCTGCTGCTTCACGTGCGCGAGGAACTGGTCGGCAATTGCACCGTCGATGATTCGATGATCGAAAGACAGCGAAAAATACGCGCACGTTCGAATCGCGATCGTATCCTCGCCATCGGCGCCGGTAATGACCTTCGGTCGCTTTTCAATGGCGCCGAGTCCGAGAATGGCGACCTGCGGCTGGCTGATGATCGGCGTGCCCATCAGCGATCCGAAAACTCCAAAATTCGTTATGGTGAAGGTGCCATCCTGCACCTCACGCGGGTCGAGCCTTTTCGTCCGCGCGCGGGCCGCGAGGTCGTTGAGAGCCTTGGTGAGGCCGGTGAGCGAAAGATCGTCTGCACCCTTGATCACCGGAACGATCAATCCCCATTCCAGCGCGACTGCAATGCCGATGTTGAACTGCTTTCGGTAGATGACTTTGTTACCGGCGACCGACGAATTCAGGATCGGAAACTTCTTGAGCCCGCTCACCACGGACTTGATGACGAAGGGCATGTAAGTGAGCTTCTGCCCCGTCTGCTGCTCGAATGCGGCGCGGTGTTTGGCGCGAATGCGTGCGACACGGGTGAAGTCTACCTCGAAAAACGAGGTTACATGAGCCGAAGTGCGGCGTGAGGCGACCATGTGGTCGCTGATGAGCGCGCGCATCTTGGACATTGGCTCCACCGCATCGCCGGGCCACGGTTCCGGCATTGGACCGTGCCCCGCCCCGCCCGATCCGCCGGGCGCATGCGCCGTTGTAGCGGGGCGGGCTGCGGTTCCCGACTCGATGTACTCTACCAGGTCCTTTTTGGTGACGCGTCCGGCGATGCCCGATCCGCGCAGCGCGCCGATTTCGATTCCATGCTCAGCGGCCATCTTTCTTACAAGCGGCGATGAGCGCGTGCGCACGCGGTCCTCGAAGCTGTTGCCGTCGGCGTGAGGCGCCGCGGGGGTTGCGCCGCTGCTGGCAGCGGCGAATTGATGGGAGTCGGAGGCCGATCCTGCTTTAGATTCTGAAGTAGGGGGGGGGCCCCCTGCGGTAGCGCCGACAGCGGCCCCTGCGGTTTCCTCGGCTGCGGCCGCCGGGGCCTTCGCTCCGTCGCCGGACTTGAACGCAGCAACGTCGCTCTCCAGCCGCGCCACCACCGTCTG
>JBGTNB010000176.1:0-7612 GCA_041743285.1 Gemmatimonadaceae bacterium | reverse complement strand
TCGGGAGGCACCGCCGTTGGCGTTATGATGACTTCGGCGCCGAACGCCTTGAGCAGCCGCACCTTCTCCTGGGACATCTTGTCAGGCATCGTGAAAATGCACCGATAGCCCTTGAGCGCCGCCGCTATCGCGAGGCCGATTCCCGTGTTGCCGCTGGTCCCTTCGACGATCGTGCCGCCCGGACGGAGCGAGCCATCGCGCTCGGCGGCTTCGATTATAGGCAGACCGATTCGGTCCTTGACCGACCCACCCGGGTTGTAGATCTCGGCCTTCGCGTAAACCGGCGTGCGTATTCCGCGTGTCACTCGCGTCAGGCGAATGAGCGGCGTCCAGCCGATGGTGTCGATGACCGACTCGTACGGCTCGCGGTTGCGCATGGGGGCGGTTGTCAGAGCTCTGGTTTGTTGGCGCCGGCGGCGAACAGTGGGGTCAGGGAACGCGCGGCCGCAAAACGCTGTCGCCGGGAAGCGAGGTTCCCTCCGGGTGGCGAAAGAACACCGGCAGCAGCACGGGCATCGCCATCGGCTTGGGTCCCTTCTTGGCCGGCGCGAACCGGAGTCGCTCCGAGCCTTTGATCGCCGCCGAATCGAGTCCGGGATACCCCGACGAAGTCGCCACGCTCGTCGATTCCGGGACGAGCGCACCGGCGGTATCGACGAAAAG
The DNA here is from genome assembly GCA_041743285.1 of Gemmatimonadaceae bacterium. Taxonomy (GTDB): domain Bacteria; phylum Gemmatimonadota; class Gemmatimonadetes; order Gemmatimonadales; family Gemmatimonadaceae; genus JALZIF01. The sequence goes on along the minus strand of JBGTNB010000176.1, from coordinate 6,949 downwards.
TCGAAGCGTCACGTTTCCCTGCACCTTCTCTGAATACAGATCCACAGGGTAGAGGAACGGCGGCGATTCGTTGAGCATGGCCGGCAGTGAGTCGGGCATCTCCTTCTTGGTAAATGCTGCGACCACACCCTCGGCTCCTTCCTGGGTGATGCAACCACTCGCCAGGATCGCGGCCCCGACCACGACAACCCCCCTGAAGATCTTACGTCGCATGGCGCGGAAGGTAGGGGTGTGCTCGGCGGCGGTCCAGGGCGCGGACGCCACATGAATACGCCGTTTCACCGCGCCCTTCCATGCGCTGCCTCTCCCGGGCATCCTTCGCGCATGAAAATCACCGTGCTCCTCGGCGGCACATCGGCCGAGCGTGACGTCTCGCTCGCTTCGGGACTTCGGATCGTCGACGCGCTGCGCTCGCGAGGCCATCAGGTCACCCCTTTCGATCCGGCCAAGGGCCTGATCTCGGACGCCCTCGAGCGTGAGATGCGCGCCCGCCCGGTGGTTCAGACCGCTCCACCGGACCCATCGGCGCTCGCTTCCCTGGCTAAGGAAAGCTTCATCCCGACCCTAGGAGCTCAGAAGGAAATCCGTGAAGCCGACGTTGTCTTTCTGGCACTCCATGGCGGGATGGGTGAGGATGGAACGATTCAGGCAATGCTCGACATGGTCGGCGCCAGATACACAGGTAGCGGCCACCTCGCGAGTGCACTGGCGATGGACAAGGATCTGTCGAAGCATCTCTTCCGGGCGGCGGGGGTACCAACAGCGGACTGGCTAATGGCGCCCGCCACGGAGCAGGAGGTTGCCGATACGGTTGGTTTTCCGGCGATCGTCAAACCCTCCAAGCAGGGGTCGACCGTGGGCTTGAGCCTCGTGCGTGCACCCTCGGCTCTCGCTGCCGCGGTGGAAGAAGCGTTCAGGCACGACGATGAGGTAATGATCGAGGCGTTCGTTCCGGGTCGTGAGCTCACCGTGAGCGTGCTGGGCGACGAGCCGCTTCCCGTGGGTGAGATCAAGTCGAAGCACGAGATATACGACTACGAGTGCAAGTACACGCCGGGGATGGCAACGGAGGATTTTCCAGCCGATTTGACTAGCGACCAGACGGCCACTGTGCAGCAACTGGCCGTTACGGCATTTCGTGCGCTCAAGCTCGACGGCTACGCACGAATCGATTTCCGAATGACTTCGGAGGGGGAGTTCAGCTGCCTCGAGGCGAACACGCTTCCCGGCATGACCGAGCTGAGTCTTCTTCCGCAAGCGGCACAGGCGGCGGGAATGAGTTTCGCTGATCTGTGCGAGCGAATTGCGCGTGATGCGCGGCGCGCGTCGCTCACTGTGGGGTAAGAACAGTTGCCGAAGGAGTTACCGCGAAGCGCGAACACTGGTCGATAGCTTGCGCAAACGAGTTCGAGCGAGAATGATGGCGAGTCACCACTTTCGGTGACGCAGACAGAGCCGGGCACGGGTCTTGTTAACGAAGAAACCGCTCCTCTCTGCACCACCTTATTAAAATTTTCGAAGCGGCTTACGCTGGTAGAGCAGATGACGTATCGGGACAGCGACGAGCGAGATAGTCCACGCATTACACCAGCGGTTCAGTGGCTCATTGCCCTGAACGTGCTCGTCTATTTTCTGCAGCTGACCATCGTACCGTACTCGGCGATGGTCGAAGCGCTCGGCTTTCAGTTTTCCGGGCTCGCCGAACGCCCGTGGACGATCGTCACGTACATGTTCGTGCATGGGGGGTTCTGGCACCTCGCCCTCAACATGTACGGGCTGTGGTTGTTCGGCACGCGCGTCGAGCACGCCTGGACTTCGTCGGCCTTTACTCGATTCTATTTGCTATGCGGACTCGGTGGGTGGCTAGCCGAGCTGATTTTCTTCCGCGATGGCGTGCTGCTCGGGGCCTCGGGCGCCGTGTTTGGCGTGATGGTCGCCTACGCAATGCGGTGGCCGGATGACGAACTGCTTCTCTACTTCGTGATCCCGATCCGCATCAAGTGGGCGGTGGTGCTTTTCGCCGGTTTATCGCTGGCGATGGGAATCGGGAGCCAAGGCGGCGGAATGGCTCATTTCGCCCACCTCGGGGGGATGGCGACCGCGTGGCTCTATTTGAGATGGCTTCAGGGGGCGCCGAGCCTGGATTCGCTTCGCGAGCGCATGTCGCAGTCGCCTGACATACCTGATGACGAGGCGCCCCCGCGCGCCATTCCCCGTCCTCGCCCTCGCGAGCGCGAACGGATTCCGGAAAGTGATGAGGTGGTAGCGCGCAGCAATGCCATCACGACGCGTCGTTCGGGTCGTACGTCCCTGGCTACCAAGCCCGGAGATCCACGCGCCGATGCAATGGACGCGGTGCTCGACAAGATCTCCCGGCAGGGTCTCGAGAGCCTGACGCTGGATGAGCGCAGGCTGCTGGAGGAAATGTCGCGGCGGCTGCGGGACCAGTAGGGGTCGGGGGTCGGGGCCGGGGGTCGAGGGGTGATAAGGGGCGAGGGGCTAGGGATCAGGGAAGGTGTGCGCGCCGCGTTGCGGCGCGCTTTTGTTTGTTGCCAGCGCCACGAGCAGATGCGTGCCCCTCGGCGTTCCTAATTCCTAGTTTCCATCCATTCCTAATTCCCATTTCCTAATTCCTAATTCCTCATTCTTATCTCCTAATTCCTATTTCCTAGTTTCCTGTTTCCTGTTGCGCTCGTCAATCGAGATGCCTATCGTGGCATCCTCCCTAGTCCACCGCCAATTGCGAATCGCTGGCGCCGCCCTCATGGGCATGCTCCTCGTTTCCGCCGTGCAGGCGCAGAGCGCGGACTTCTCGAACCCTGCCCGGCCGCAGCTTGCGGCGGACGCCGACACGAACGATGCGCGTTCGTACGCTGCCTTCGCTGATGCGTCGCGCGAGGTAGCGGATGCGTACGCGGGGTACTGGTGGGCGCACCGATTGAAGCCAACACGCCTCGATTACCTGTCAGGTATGATCGGAGCGCTCGAAACGGGACGGTCTGAGATCTTGCGCGACCGGCGCCGGAAGGATCGGGAAGATGTTGCGGCGATGCTCTCGAGCCGGATTGATTCACTCAAGGAGAAGATCGCCTTTCGCGATCCGCTCTTCGGGCTTCCGCCATTGAACGGAGCCTGCACCACGCGGCCGCTGAAGGGCATGGACGTAAGGGAACTAATCGGTCGCGGGGTGCTCGATCTGAGTGCGGGCTGCTACTACGGCACAATCGCCTATCTCGAAGAAGCCGTGCGTCGCGACTCCATGCTCGAGCCTCTGCTGCAGTTGCGCGCAATGGCGTGGCACATGGTCCGCCGGCCGGAGGAAGCGGCAACCGACCTGCAGCGGGCGATCGTGGGGGTGCGAAGAATGCGAGCGCAGTCGATCGAGCAATCGACGGTCAGTACGGCCATGCTCGAGTACTTGCTAGGCATGATGTATACGCGCTTCAACGATAGAGTGAGCGCGCGCCGCGCGTTCGAGCGCGCTATTGGGGAGGACCTCTCCTTCTACATGGCGCACGTCAGGCTGGCCGAGCTCGCGATGGGCCGCGGCGATCTGAATGGGGCGATAGGTGCGCTATCGCTGGCCAGCCAGATGCGTCCCGACGACGCACTGGTGCTCGAAGCGTACGCCCAGGCCCTGCGCAGTGCCAAGCGATACAGCGAGGCGGAGACGGCATACGCGCAGGCAATCACCTACGCACCTGATTACGCCGATCTCCGGTTTTCGTTTGCCGAGCTGCTCGACCTTACGGGCAATGCCTCCGCTGCAATGAATGCCTTTCGCGAGTACGTCGCACGCGCCGCGCGTGAGGATTCGGCCCAGATACAATTCGCCAACGATCGGATTTCAACGCTGGAATCTGCCAGGAATCCGTAGAATCGGGAATCGGGTGTCGGGAATCGGGAATCGGGAATCGGTGAGGGCGTGGTGTTTCCCCGTTTCCCGTTTCCCATTCCCTCCTTCACGTTTCCCATTTCCCATTTCCCATTTCCCCTTCCCGCTTCCCGCTTCCCGCCCCCGCCCCCTATCTCCTGCTGGCGATCTCGGCGAGCCGCCTATCGATTTCCGCCTTCGGCAGCCACCGTCCGCGCACCATCACTCCCGCCTGCCTTGCTACATTGCCAATGTCGGCCAGCGGGTTGGCATCGAGGAGAATCAGGTCGGCCCGCTGGCCGGCGGCGATGGTTCCGAACTTGTCGGCGTTGTCGAAGTAGCGTCCCACGTTGAGCGTGCCGCTAGTCAGTACCTGATGCGGCGTCATGCCGGCATCGACCATTAGTGACATCTCCCGGTGCAGCGAGAAACCGGGCACGCTGAACTGTTGAGGGGCATCGGTGCCCATCAGGATCATGACGCCTTCCTCCTGCATAACGTCGAGCAGGCGCTTGCGGCTCTCGGCCAGCGCTCGTCCGGTGGCCCGATTCACCTGCGGGCTGGCCAGCCGGTCGCGGTGCATTCGCGTCCACTGCTCCACCGTGTTGGCGGGCATGTAGCGCAGCTCGGGGAACGCAGTGAGCTCCTCGAGCTCCGGCACGCCCATCAACGTCTCCCATAACACCATCGTCGGTACTACCCAGGTTCCCGCGTCCTTTGTGCGGCGCGATATCTCGCGCAGTCGTTCCTCGGCGACCGGACCCTGATCGGCGTTCAGATACTCCATGTAGCCGTCGAGATGGTCTACAGTTTCCTGTCCCATCTCCAGCGCGTGCACGAGCCCCACCTCCTGAGGCACGTGTCCGCCGAACCGGATTCCGACTTCCTTGGCCGTCCGTGCCATGGCGTCGTACTCCTCGCGGGTGAGCCCGGGGTGGATCTTCAGCAGATCCCATCCGGCGGCCTTCTGCTCACGCACCATCCGCGCTGCCTGTTCCGGTCCGTTCACCGAATTGCCATTGAAGCTCGGGCCGGCGAGATAGAGCGTCGGGGCGATCATTTCACCGCTATTGGCCCGGCGGCGCATCTCGAGCTGGTTGGGAGCGCCGAGCATTCCACGCACCGTCGTTATGCCGTTCGACACGTATAGAAACAGCACGTCATCGATGAACGCGGCCGGAGCGTTAGGCGGCGGCACGTGTCCGTGCATCTCGGCGAGTCCGGGGATGATGTACTTGCCGCGTGCGTCGATGCGCTGCGCGCCGGCTGGCACCGCCACCGACGCGACCGGTCCCACCTCCGCTATGCGGTCGCCACGGACGAGCACGGTCTGATTCTCGAGCACCCGGTCGCGATCCATCGGCAGTACGTTCGCGCCAACGAATGCCGTGGTGGCGGCGTTCTGGGCGGCGGCCGGCGCCGCAGCGATGATCGTCGCGATGCCTACGAGTGCGCGCAGTAACGGGGCAATGGTTCGCATTGGTTTTCCATCCAGTTGAGTCGTCGGGCAGGCTGTGCCGCTAGGGTACCCTCGGCGCCCGCTTCCGTCAAAGCAATTGCGGGTTCGGGTTGTGTAAGAATGACCTTGCTGGGTCCATGCACCAGGATACGGCCGCGCCACGGTTCCTGCGAGGTAGCGCGGCGCCTGAGTCGAGCACCTCGACGCGGCAGGGGCAAGCTGCCATCACGGCGCAGGACCGAGCAACGTCTCGATGTGCCGTGCGGATCGCGGCCGCGATCAGCTGGAAGGCAACAGCGGCTCAAGTCGCTTCGGCCACGGGCCGATACCCTTCATGGAGATCTCGAAGGCGTCGTTAGTGCCGGCGAGGTCTTAAAGGCGTCGTTAGCGCCGGCGTCGCCGAACGGGGATTACTTCACGCCGGATTGACGGCGTTAACTGCGCGCTAGGGTGAGCTGATGTGATTTCGAGGTCCACAGGATCGTCTGCATGAATAACTCGCTATCCTGCCGCACCCTCCACCGAGGACCGGAAAGCGGTTTGGAATTATCTCGAGGATCATTGCAAGCAACGCCAAGCAGGCCGTCTGGTGGCGCCTATCGCCACCGCCCTTTCAACCTGGCCTGAGCTTCTCCAGGAGCTGGTACCGCATATCTACTGGCGGCCTCCGCCCGATAGTGGTATGGTGGGAATGCAGGGGCCGGCTCCCCGCCGACTGGTATCCGCTAGGAACCTTCACCCTCACTGTTCATGCGACGCCTCCTCTTCCTCGTCGTAGCCGCCGTTTTCGCATCACCTCTTGCGGCCCAGAAGCAGCCCAAGCCTATCGAGCGTCCCAATCTCGACGCGCGGGCCGACACTAACGATGCGCACGCCTACTGGGAATACGGGTGGAGCGATCGCGTGTCGTGGAAAAAATCCCTGGACGCCTTCCATTGGGCCCGCCGCCTGCAGCCTGACGATACCCACATTATCGTCGCCTTGTATCAGGCGTTCTGGATGCGACAGTCTCCGGAGTGGCGGAACGAATATCTCAACGGCGCCGGCTTCGTGGTCAAATCCAAGGAGGCAAAGTTTCTCGACTCGCTGCGGTACGAGATCGCGATTCGCAATCCAATGGTGTTCCTGAGAGGCACCTGTTATCGCATTCGCGGGATCGAGCAGGAGCGCGACCACGTTCTGTCGGCAGTGCTGCTGTACGACGGCCGCTGCTACAAGGAAGCGGCCGTGCGCTACGCACAGGCGATCGAGAAATACCCTGGACGCTCGTGGCTCCGTATAGACCGCGCCCACGCGCTCTATCGCAGCGATCAGCATGGCGAGGCGATCGCCGAGCTGCAGGCCGTGCTCGACACGCTCGAAGGCCGTGCCGTCAAGCGGCTGGTGCACGCGTACGAGACGCGCGCGATCTTCGAGTTCATGATCGGCAATGTTTACCTGGCTGCGCGCAACACGGAGGGTGCGCGTGAGGCATACCAGCGCGCGCTGACGGAGGATCTCTCGCTCTACTGGGTGCACGCCCGTCTTGCCGAGCTGGCGATGAACCAGCGTGACAAAGTTACCGCACTTGCCGAATACGAACAGGCGATCGCGCTAAAGGAGGACGATGGCGTGCT
>JBGTNB010000175.1:0-2266 GCA_041743285.1 Gemmatimonadaceae bacterium | reverse complement strand
CGAGTACGGCGATTTCGAAGGGATCATTCCGGCCGGGAACTACGGCGCGGGAGGCGTAATCGTCTGGGACCGGGGTGAATGGATAGCCCTGGAAGATTGGCGCGAGGGGTTGGAGAAGGGGAAGCTGCTCTTCGAGCTTCTAGGCCTCAAGCTGCACGGGAAATGGACGCTCGTGAAGATCAAGAAGAGCGAGCGTGACTGGCTCCTGATCAAGGAGCGCGATGAATGGGTAGCCTCGCCGGGCGATCAGGTCGCCGAGACGTCGGTGCTATCGGGACTGACTGTCGAGGAGGTGAAGGAGGGACGCAGCCCGGCCGCGTCGCTCAGGGCCGCCCTCACGCAGACCTCCGCGCCGAGAGCTCGGGTCGATCCGCGTTCGGTAAAGGTGATGCTCGCCAGCCAGCGGGACGAGCCGTTCACGCGCGACGATTGGGTTTTCGAGCTCAAGCTGGATGGCTACCGGCTTCTGGCGAGCAAGTCGGGGGGCGAGGCACTGCTCCTCACCCGCAACGGGAACGACTACACCGGCGTTTTTCCCGAGATCGCTCGCGCCGTCAGGGCGCTGCCGTTCGACGATTTCATCATCGATGGCGAGGTCGTCGTACTCGATGGCCAAGGCAAGCCGAGCTTTTCACGGTTGCAGCGTCGCGGGCGACTTTCGTCGCCGCTCGATATACGCCGCGCTGCCGTAGAGCTGCCGGCGACGTACTTCGCCTTCGATCTCCTGGCGTTCGAAGACTTCGACATCCGCCCGCTGCCGCTCGTGGAACGCAAGAAACTCCTGATCGGCGCCTTCCCCAAGCTTGGACTCGTACGAACGCTGGATCACATCGAGCGCGAGGGAGAGCGATTCCTGAAACAGGTGCAGGCGCTCGGCCTCGAAGGGATCATCGCCAAGCAGGCGGATTCGCCATACCGCCCCGGCCGGAGCGAGAAGTGGCTCAAGATGAAAACGGACCCAACGGCGGACTTCATCATAGTCGGGTTCACCGCATCCAGAGGGAGTCGGAGCCACTTCGGAGCACTGCAGCTTGCCGACTACGTGGGTGAAACGCTCGTGTATGCCGGCCGCGCGGGAACGGGCTTCGACGACGCGCTGCTTGGCGAGATCATGATGAAGCTACAGGCGATAGTGCGGGAAGACCCTCCCTGTGCAGGACCAGCGCTTGCGCCGGGCGTTCCTCCGGTGGATGGAAGGAAGATACCGGAGACGCGAACCACCACGTGGGTGGAGCCGCGTTATGTCTGCGAGGTGCGGTTTCGGGAATGGACGCCCGACGGGCTGCTGCGGCATCCCACCTTTCTGGGGTTGCGCACCGACAAGGACCCGGCAGACTGCGTTCGGCAGGGCTGGGATAACCGCGTCGAAAGCGATGGTGACGAAGAGGCGGCGGAAGACAGCGCGCCTGTCGAGACGCCTATCGAGACATCACAGGCGCCCGCCGCCAAGACCGTCACATTCTCGAATCTCAGCAAGGTATACTGGCCCGCCGAGCGATACACCAAGGGCGACCTGATCGATTACTACCGCGCCGTATCGCCATGGATGCTGCCCTATCTCAGGCACCGGCCGCTGGTGCTGACGCGATTTCCCGATGGCATCGATGGCAAGTCCTTCTACCAGAAGGACGCCCCTGAGTTTGTCCCCTCGTGGATCCGGACGGTGCCAATCTGGAGCGAGGATACACAACGCGAGATTCGCTACTTCGTCTGCGATGATGAGGAGTCGCTGCTATACGTGGCGAACCTCGGCTCCATCCCAATGCACCTCTGGGCGAGCCGCGTTGGAACGCTGGAGCTTCCCGACTGGTGCGTGATAGACCTGGATCCCAAGGAAGCGCCGTTTTCCGACGTCGTGCGGACGGCGTTGGTGCTGCACGATCTCTGCGAATCGATTGGCCTTCCGAACTACGTGAAGACCACCGGCAAGACCGGCCTGCACATTCTGCTTCCGCTGGGACGCCAGTGCACTTACGCTCAGTCGCGCACGTTAGGCGAGCTTCTCGCCCGGGTGGTCCTCCGTGAGCTGAACGACATTGCTACGATCACCCGGCATGTATCGAGGCGGGGGGACAAGGTCTACTTCGACTACCTTCAAAATCGGACCGGACAGACGATCGTGGCACCGTTCAGCGTCCGCCCGCTGCCGGGAGCAACGGTTTCGATGCCGCTGAACTGGAGCGAGGTGAATTCACGGCTCGACCCGACGGCGTTCACGATCAGAACGGCGATCGACCGCATGGAACAACTCCGTGCGGATCCGGTA
>JBGTNB010000174.1:0-6224 GCA_041743285.1 Gemmatimonadaceae bacterium | reverse complement strand
GTGCGCGCTGTCGAGCGCACTCGCAACGTCGATGGCGATCGCCAATGCATGATGAACGGGAAGGGCGCCGGTCGCTAGGCGACGCGCGAGCGTCTGCCCCTCCAGGTGCTCCATGACGAGGAAGTCGATGCCCTCGTGGCGACCGAGGTCATACAGCGTGCAAATGTGCGGATGATTAAGGGCGGCAATGGCGCGTGCTTCGCGCTCGAAACGACTCCGGAACTCGGCATCCGCACTGCGGTGTTCGGCGAGGACCTTGATCGCGACCGTCCGATGCAGGCGCGGATCATGCGCGCGATACACTTCACCCATTCCGCCGGCTCCAATAGGTCCAGCGATCTCGTAGGGGCCGATACGAGTACCAGGTGAGAGGGTCAACAGGACGAGTATAAGGCCTGGAAATGTACGCGTATTCGGTGCAGCGACAGGTGTGCAATCTGACCGACACCAACTCTAAGGGCGACGTTCTCGCAACTCCGTGATCGATTCCTGCGTTATCAGCCGCATTGGTCCCGAACGCCGCAGCGGTGACGAACGACGTCGATGAATCGCCCGCCACTTGGCGACCAACTCATGAGTAATCTGCCCAGAGATGTCGGATCTTGCACTCGTCGTTGCCGTCCGGGACTCGGTCGCTGGCGAGCGCCGCAGCTCGCCCTCCTCCGGCCCGCCGCCGACACGGCCGATCTGAACGCCGTCCGCGATCTAATTCTCGCGGCTTACGCGGAGCACGAGGCGGCGGCGTAACCGATTGTCAGCTACCGGAGCGCCTGCGGCCGCTCCGGTGGTTCCGATTCCACACCAGGCATGTGCTCTGACAGTGTTTCGGAAAGCGTCACTCCCCGAAGTGTTGATCGTCCCGTGGCGACTCTTGACGAGTTACATGCGTCGACCGCCGTTCGCCTCGGAACGTGTAGGCGCAATTCCTGGCTGTGGGACGCTTGGTGCCCATGACGGGTAGGTGCCTCCCGTCTGCGCGCGGTCGAACGCGCCGCTTCTACGCGGCACGATGGTGACCCGGCGCGTCTAACGAACCCCGATGGGAAATCGGTATCCCGCCTGCAGGAGAACCGCATTAGTGCCGGCGTGCTCACCAAGAAAATCCTGGATGGTGATTTGCGCGGCAATGATGATTCGCCGCGTTGGGACGATCGCCACGCCTGCAGCTCCGCCCACACTCTGGTGAATGCGGTAGTCGCCGTCATCCGGACCCACGACCACGACAGTCCGAGGAATCTCGTTGCAGCGGACGGGCTCGCAGCTGATTCGGATGCGGTCGCGCCTAGCGCCCATCGCGAAACCCGCGAATGGGCGCAGGACCTGATGGCTGCCGAAGTGGAAAGTCAGCTCCCCCAGCCAGAGCTGTCTGGTCCGGTCGAACCTCCTGACGATGTAGGCACCGTTGCCAAACTGGTCGCGCCGATCTGGTCGTGCAATCTCTATGAACCGCAACCGAAAGGCAACCTTGTCGCGATGCCACACACCCAGGTGGAACCCAACCGCAGCATTGGCCTCGCCACACGACGCTTCAGCCATCAGGCAGGCTCGCACGGCGGCGGCGCCAAGCTCGACAAACGTCTGACTCGCGGCCTCAACGCGAGCGCAGAAGAGGACAAGAGCAGCCAGCATAAAAATTCGCAAAATGCACCTCCGCTACCCAATGTGTATTTCACAGCGATCGCGGCTCGCCGGTTTCGGCTGAGTTTGGCGAATCAGCGCCTCATACGAATCGCCACATGCGGTGATCTGGAAAATCTAAACTCACTGTGCCCACACAGGCCGAAGCGATTAGAGCGAACGCGGCGGGCCGATGTTTTAAACGCCGTCGCGCCGATCGAAAGCTTGAATTTCCATCAATCGCCGCAGACCCATGAGGATGGATGCTTAGCGACGTTCAGTGCCGCCGCAGTGGCGCCGGCAGCACCCTGTGCCCAGTTCTCGTGGCGCCGGTCAGATTGAACCGCTCTGCTGCGCGGGCTTCCACTTCTGCCGCGCCGCACTATCCAGAACCCTTTTTGATACTCGCGGCTGTGACTCTGACGACGGGCAGCCCGCTCTCTGCCGCGGCGAATTCCGTGATGGCTTCTGCCTTGATTGCTTCGATGGAAGACTTGAACCGCTGCAGCCTGGCCGGATTCCTCGACTGATGGCGACTTTGCGGCAACGTCTCGAGTGGCGAGGAAGTCATGGCGCCCAGTGCACACTGCAACGTGATGCCGCCGCGATCGTGAGCAGCCAGCGCTTCAGGGAGCGCATCATGAACACGAACGCCACCTCGCGCCCCGCAGACCGCCGTCGTGAACATCATTCCGAATGACAACAGCCGCACTCCCGGGAACTCGCGACGCGGAGTTCTATTTCATCCTTGGCGGCCGCCTAAACAGCGAAGCGCCGACCTGAATCAACGGGTTACGCCACTTTTGCCGAGCACGGTGCCAGTGAGAACACAAATCGCCAATACGATCTGGCCGGCCGCCCCGCGAATCGTTACGCGTGACATAACGCATAACCGTATGCGATAATCCGTCGATGATCGTCAGCTACCGCGATAAGCGAACGGCTGACTTCGCCGCCGGCAAACGGGTAAAGGCATTCTCTGGAGTTGAACGGGCTGCCCGACTCAAGCTCGATCGTGTCGACGCGGCCCATGTACTTCAAGACCTTGCGGCATTGCCTGGGAACCGATTCGAGCCGCTCAAGGGCGATCGCAAGGGCCAGTACAGCATCCGAATCAATGATCAATGGCGGATCTGCTTTGAGTGGCGGGACCAGTCGCCGGGACCGACGAACGTTGAAATCGTGGATTATCACTGAGGTGCACATCATGGCGCGCAGACCCATTCATCCGGGGGAGCATTTGATTGAGGAACTTCGCGAGTTGGAGATGAGCGCCGCGGAACTGGCGCGGCGACTCGATGTGCCAACGAATCGGGTGACCGGAATTCTCAATGGACAACGGGCGATCACCGGTGACACGGCCCTCCGGTTGGCTCATTTCTTTGGCACGAGCGCAGAGTTCTGGCTCAACCTTCAAAACTTGTACGAGCTGCGGCTGGCTGAGGGTAAGAGCGGCAAAGCCATCAAGAAATTGCCGCAGCTCAAGGATGGCCACGAAGTCAATGCCTGAGCGGCGACACTGGCCAAGCGGGAACGGCGAAGCGGCGGTGCTCGGATCTCGGGCTTACGCCATTTTTGCCCAGCGAGTCACCACTCGACGGAAGACATTTTCCGGAATTGCTGATGGTCCGGTTAATCATCTGGAGAAGGGCTACTGGCTCGAGTTCGAGATCGCCCGCGTCGCTGCGACCGCGACACGGCCGCACGGCCTGTCGTATTCGTTCACGCTGCACGCGCCGGACGGCAAGCGCCTTGTGGGCTTCGACAATGCCCATGATGTGCGGCGCCGGGGCTCTCGATTCACGCGTCGCGGCGACGCCAGCGATCACTGGCATCGTACTGACAAGGATCCTGGCAGACCGGAAGTCTTCACGGACGCGGAGACGTTGATCGACGACTTCTTCGACGAAGTCGAGCGAACGCTGAGCGAGCGTGGAGTCGGGAGGCAGGTCACCAGGACAGAACCGTCACGGAGGGCACAATGAAGGACGCGAGGATTCAGAGTCTACGGGCGCTGCGCGCAGAGATGAAAGCCGTGGCGCGCGGAAAGCGACGGCCTTCGCGTGATGCGGCACAAACGAGCTTCAATTCCGTTGAAGCCGTGATCCGGTTACTGACCCTTGACAACCGGCGACTGCTCGCGTTGATTCGCGATCGCAAACCCGAATCGGGTGCCGCACTCGTGGCGATGACGGGACGAGCCCAGCCCAACCTGACCAGAACGCTGGCCAAGCTCGAGGCCGCGGGTTTTGTTGCGATGAGAGCTGTTGGCCGCCGCAAGGTGCCCAGTGTCGCCGTACAGAAAATCTTCGTGGAGATTGATCATTGATCCGTACTCGAGCAGTGACAGGCTGCGCATCGCCTGACACGCCTTGAAATCGACTGCATTGCAGGCGGAAATTCTGTGTACCTGATATGTACCTGCAACGAGCATTTCGAGCGGTTGTGTCGGTCTCGAGCGATTGCTTTTCGGCCTAAATGGTGAGGGTGAGGGGGACTGCGTAGTTCAACTCCCGCCACCACCTTCGCTTCGCTCAGCTGGCGTTCGGCGCCGCTCGTTTAGGCGTGGACCGCCGGCCTGCGCCGTCGCTCTCGGCACAACTCCCGCCGCCTCCACCACTTTCCCTCAATGAATTTGGGCCTTCGGGCCCTCCGTTCCCGCCGCCTCCTCCATCTCTCCACGTTTTGCGAATTTCTGCGAACGGCCTTGCGCGCAAGTACAAAGAGTTGCCCGTAGGCATAAGGGAGCTCGAGGCACTCGACGCTACCACGCCCCCTTCCGCGACCTAGGGCGAGGCAGCTCCGCGACGAACCACAGTCTGGGCGGTACCCAACCCGCGCGCGGCCGCGTACGCGGATTCAGACCCAGCGGCCTCGGGTGCAGCCGCTGGTTATGCCGCTTCTTCGGTCGATACCACCCAGCCTGGGAACACCAGTACACCGGGATGACACTTGAGGGCACGGCCGAGCGCCTTCGCGCGTTCGACCCCGAGGCGAACGCGGTCGTTCTCGATCGCCGAGATCGTCGCCTGGGAGATGCCAGTGCGCTTCGCGAGGTCGTTTTGACTCAGCCCCTGCAGCTCGCGCACGACCCGCACCGACTCGCCAACCGTGACGCTCACCCGCTGCCGTGCCGCCCGATAGCCCTTCATATCACTGCCTCCGGTAGTCGTGAGCCGTGATGGATTCCACGTAATAGGTCACCCGCTCGGCATCAACGCGATAGATCACACGCCATTGGTCCCCCAGGCGCGAGGACCGGAACCCTTTCCACTTGCCGGCCAGCGCCTCGTCTTGGAACCCCTTGATCAGGCGAACACCCGGCGGACCGGACAGCCGGACGATGTCCTTCCATTTTTCGTAACGCTTGAGCACCTCTCGGGGCATCTTGGCCACCTGCCGGTCGAGCCGACCGTGCTCCAGGATGACCCACACACGCCTAGTGTGCCCATGTCATCTTTGGGATGTCAAGTGCGGCACTGGGCGTTGTCGGCGATACCCGGCCAAGTGGCAAAGATTTCTCACGCCTGACCCCGCTCGTACATGGCCGGGCCTCGTTCCGTCGCAATGTGATCCCACATGCTGAACTTGACGGGACACTGCCGGCGCTCGGTGAGCGGCACGTCCCGGATCGGCCGCGCCGGTTGGCCTCCATACCGACACACATGCGCACGCGCGGCCTTAAGTTCCGCCCCAATCGCCCCGAACCCATTGCGCAAAACTGCGTGATGCTCGACGCAGATTCACCTACCTCGACAGTGGCATCCGCGTTGCTCAACAGCGATACAGCCCCGAACACCTCAGACCATCACTGTTGAAGCCGGTAACTACCCATGTCCACTGCACTCCGACTCCTGTCAACGATCGTCGTCGCCACCGCCTTGACCGCGAGCGCGCCCGCAGTCCGCGCGGCCTCGTCCTACAGTACGGTGCCAGCCGGCGGAAATTTTCAGGCGGCGCTTGACGCGGCGCCACCCGGCGACACGATTTTTCTGGAGCCAGGAGCGACCTTCGTGGGCAACTTCGTGCTTCCGGCTCACAGCAGCACGGCCACGGCGTTCATCACGATTCGGTCCGCGGCCTCCGATACGTTGCTGCCGTCTCAGGGTGTGCGCATAAACCCGAGCTTTGCGCCGCACCTGCCCAAGTTACGCTCACCAAACAACTCGCCGGCACTCGCGACAGCTGCGTGGGCACATCACTACCGTCTGCAGTTCCTCGAGTTTCTCGCAAACGCTGAAGGTGCCGGGGATATTCTGAAGCTCGGCGACGGATCCGCGAATCAGAACTCGCTGGCGATGGTCCCGCACAACCTCGTGGTGGATCGCGTCTACATCCACGGCGACGTCACTGTCGGACAGAAGCGCGGCATCGGGCTCAATAGCGCCTCCACCTCGATCGTCAATTCCTACATTGCCGAGATCAAGGCGGAGGGGCAGGACTCGCAAGCGATCTGCGGGTGGAACGGTCCCGGGCCGTACTTGATCTCCAACAACTATCTCGAAGCCGCGGGCGAGAACGTCATGTTCGGCGGTGCCGACCCTGCAATCGTGGATCTGGTGCCGTCCGACATCACGTTCACCCGCAACCACCTCTTCAAACCGCTG
>JBGTNB010000173.1:0-5726 GCA_041743285.1 Gemmatimonadaceae bacterium | reverse complement strand
GATGTCGGCGCCCAGGTTGAGCGGCGCGATGCCGGCGCGGCTCGTCAGACCCATCGTGGAACGCATGCCCACAAGGGCAAGATGCGACGAAGGCCCACGAATGGAATTCCCGGTATCGGTGCCTAACCCAGCGGCACCCATGCTCGTCGCCACCGCCGCCGCCGTGCCACCGCTCGACCCCGCGGTGACCCGCGAGAGATCGTACGGGTTGCGAGTATAGCCGGGAAGAATCGAGCTGACAGTCTCGTAAGGCGTGAACGCGAACTCGGCGAGATTCGACTTGGCCAGGACGAGAGCGCCGGCTTCGCGCAGTCGTTTCACCATGAACGCGTCGTGCTCCGGTATCAGACCCTCGAGCGATAACGAACCGGCGGTAGTGGCGAGTCCGGCTGTTTCGAAGTTGTCTTTTACTATCATGGGAATGCAGTGCAGCGGGCCGCTCAGTCCCCCGGTTGCAAATTTCCTGTCGAGAATGTCGGCGTCAGCCCTAGCAAGCGGATTCACCACGATTATGGAATTGATGGCGGGACCGTTGCGGTCGTATGCGGCAATCCGCCTCAGGTACTGCTCGACTAGCGAACGACAGGTGATCTCGCCCGACCTCATTGCCGCGTGAATATCGGCGATGCCCGCTTCTATCACGTCGAATGGAGGGCCGAATCGGGCAGGCTGTGCGTGCAACGATCCGGTAGCCAGCACTGTCATCACGAGTGCGATGGCCGTAGGGCGCCCACTGGCGCTCGGCAAGCGAGCTGCGGCGGTATTCATGGAAGTCATGCTCGGCGTTGCTCAGAGATAACGAGATATCGCCATGGAAATCACGGCGATGATCAGTAGCGGGAGTATGAAGCGTGACGCTGTCGACATTCGATCATGCAGGCGCGCCATTTCGCTCTGCTGTTCGGCAGTGAGAGAACCGCCATGACTCGCTCCCAGTTGCTGGATCCGCTTGGCCGCCGGCGCATTGATCAGAATGCCAAGCAGGAACGCGATCACCGCCGCGATCGCCCCTACACCATATCCCATTGCCGGTACGGTTCTGGCCCAGGCGCCATCGGTGATCATGATGAAGCGGCCATATATCAACAATCCGGTGATGATCGTCAGGAGTGCTGAGTGAATGATCACCCGCTGGATCCGGCCGCCCCGCATGAGCATCGTGGTCATCTTTGCACCGTCAGGCCCACCCGCTTGAATGGCCGGCAACACTAAAAGATTCAGGAAGAGCACGGAACCCACCCAGAAGATTCCGGCTCCGATGTGCAGGAGGCGTAGGACGATCATCAGGAGCTGTTCAGACATGGGCTCGGCGAGTTGAGATGAGTGGGAATGCGAAGGGGGAAATGGGAATGGGACACGGAAACGGGAAAAGGGAAACGGGAAAAGGGAAACGGAAACGGAAACGCACGGGACGGATGAGACGAAGCTCGCAATGGGGGTGACTCGTTGTTGAGGCAGAGTGCGAGGTTAACCTTGATCCCCGACTGCGTCGGACGACGGGTCGGCGCTGACAGCGAACCGTTTTCCCGTTTCCCGTTTCCCGTTTCCCTTTTCTTGGTTCAGGCTCCCATCTCCGCCGATCATCCAAAGTGTGTCACCAGCGCCACGATTTGATGAGAGAAGGGAGCCGAACATTAGAATTGTCTCAAAATTGTATGTCCGTGTCCTAAAATGGTCATTGTTCGCCGCTACAGAGTACTCAAGTTTTGAGGACCGGCATCCGAAGCTTTGGTCTATAGCGAATTGTCGTTAGCAGTTTCTGGGGAGGACAAATGGAATTGGGGCAACGCAGCCTGCAACACCTGGCGTTCTTTGAAGCGCTCGCTGGAATGGAGGAAGATTCCGCCGAGTGGCGGGAGACATCCGCCGGCCTGGTGGCGCTCCGTCTCGTGGATGCGTGGGTCGCTGAAGGGCGTTCCGTGGTCGCCGCCAACGGATGGTCCGTCCGGGCAGTGCGCGACGCCATTCAGAAAATCGATCGGGGCAAAACTACGCGGGCCATTCTGTCGAGCCTCGTCGACACGATGCAGGCGCTCAACGAAGTGCGCATAACGACGCTGGCACCGCGTCTCATGGCGTACGCTCGCACGCTCATGTACGAGGCACACTGGGCACTTGCCGCCGATGTGCATAATACCGTGATCGCGTATGCCCACCCGATCGAGGATTCCGATCTCGTCATCGACGCCAACATGCAGCTTGGCGCCTGCCTGCGCACCATGGCGCAGTGGCAGGAAGCAGCGCTGGCCTATTCGGTGGCGGGCCAGATTGCCTCGATGACGGGAGACACGGTCAACGTACTGCGCTCCCGCGTGTCCGAGGCGAATATCGCGATCGATCGCGGCAACCTGCCGCATGCCGAAGCGATTCTCGAGGAGACGATCGCGAGCACTGGGACGGTGCCGTCGTTGGTCGAGACGCGCGCCCTTGCCCTGCACGCTCGGGCACACGTGGCCCACTTGCGGCGGGACTTCGAATTGGCGGTGCGGCTCGGGTATGAGGCACTGCGAGGCACCAAGACTCAGACCGCCCGCGATAACGTACTGATGGACATCGCCACCTCGTTCACCGAATTAGGTGTTCGGAGCGCGGCGCGTGACCTTTACCTGATACTCGCCGCGACTGCCCAGGAGCAGTACCGGCGGTGGGTCGCGCAGATCAACCTCATGGAGTTGGCCGCGCTGGACGAACAGCAGACGGTGTTCGAGGAACACCGCCGGGCGCTCTCCGGCGTTGCTCTGCCTGCGACACTGTCTGCGCACTACTTCTACTACGTGGCGCAGGGATACCGGCTATTCGATCGTGAGCGTGCCGCGGAGGCCGCTCTCAGCCGGGCTATCGATATCGCGGCGTCCAATCATCTGAATCAGATCCTCTTTCAGTCGGAGCAGGCATTGCAAGAGCTCCGCGCCGGAACAATACCGAAAAGACCACCGCTGGCGTTGGAACCCTCACCGGAAGCGATGCCGGTGGCAGCCGCCATTCGCGAGATGAGGGAGTTGGCTGGAGTTTGACCGAGGTAGATGTACAAGAGGCCGCGGGTAGCAGCCCGCGGCCTCTCGCTGACAAACAGGAACGGTTATCAGCAGGCAGAAGTCCCAGTTCCACCGTAGACGCCGCCACAATCCTTAGTTGTGGTGTCGGGACCCGTAACATCGGAGCACGCAGACAGGGCGAAGGAACCGGCGACAAGAGCGATTAGGGCGATAGCGCGACGCAGCATTGGAAGGCCTCTCGAGAGTGAGTCGTGACGGGGGTTGCAACTCGTTCTTGAGAAGCTATAGTCGCGCGGAGAACGGTAAATGCACATTTTAGGACATGAATGTGCACTTTTAGGACACCGATCCTCGCGTGGACGTAGTTTGCTTCGTCCCTCCCCAGCTCGTCGGGCACCTTCACGTGGTTGTCGGCGAGGAGCACCGGCTGTTCATCGCGTCGGATTGGGACTCCCTTGGGGAGCTCATTCGCACCGAGCCGGTGGACATCGTAGTAGTGGACCCTCGCGATGGAGCGATCATCAGGACGGCCGAGGTAGGGGCGCTGTTGCAGCAGTTTCCCTCCCTGCCATTGGTGATCTATACGACGCTGTCACCACTGGTAACACAGGCGTTGGTGAGTCTTGCGTCAGCAGGGTTGAAAACGGTGGTATTGCGCGGCTTCGACGACGACGCGCGCCGTTTCCGCGCACTGCTCGAGCGCTTGCCCGAGTACGAGTTGAGCGATCAGCTGCTGGCGCTGTTGCGAGAGCCGCTGAAGGAAGTACCGGTAGTGATGCGGCGGGTGATCTCACGATGTGTTCGGTCGCCGCACGAATTCCAGGATGTGAACGATCTGGCCCGTGCGACCGGATTCACGCGACGAACGTTCGATCGATGGATGGAAATGGTTGGAGTGTCATCCAAGTCGTTAGTGAAGGTCTCGCGCGCCGTACGCGCGTACCATTTGATGAGGGATCCCGGATATCGATTGGCCGACGTAGCGAGGAAGGTTGGGTACCAGGAGACGCGATTGTTCGCTCGGCACGTCCGGCAGGTAACCGGACTGGTCCCATCCGCCCTGCGGCGTCAGCTCGCGCCTGACGAATTCATTGCCAGACTGGGCTTACGCCTGCGTAGTACCGACGTGGAGGTTTAATGATCCAGGTGGGCCGGATGCGAGTACTGATCGTCGATGATGAAACCACGATCTGCAGAGCGCTGCAGATCGCGTTGACTCGCGCCGGCTACGTGGTGGACACCCGCGAAACCGGGGAGGGCGCCCTGGAACTGCTGCGGCGTGAGCACGTGGATGCACTCATCGTCGACCTTCGCATACCGGACACCAGAGGCGACGTGCTGTTCGAGATGGCCGTTTCGCTGCAACCACATCTGGCGCGGCAGACTCTGTTCATCACTGGCGATGGTAGCTCGCGGGGACTGGAATTGGTTGGCGCGTGCGGATGCCCGGTGCTGATCAAGCCCTTCGACCTGAAGGATCTGATCGCCGCTACCGGCCGGCTCGTGACCAGCGTTCGCGAGGTGTCTGCCTGACGAATCTGCCGCAGGAGCACTCGAGCCACCTGAAGCCTGCTCAGCAATGGGCGATCATGGTCGTAGTTCATAGCGTCCAGCCCCTGAGCGTCGCGATGGCGCGCTCGAGCGCGCCCCGCTGGTCTTCCCCCGCCGTGGCCAATAGCGACTCGTATGTTCGGATAGCCAGGGCGAGCGCCTCACGGTCGGACTCGGCGCCGGCCACGCTCGCCGCATTGTCGGCGAGCAGCACGCGCGCCCGTTCGTCCTCGGGAAAGCGTTCCGCCACTTGCGACCATCGCGCCGTACGTGCACGCGCGTCGGATTCGCTGAGCGCCCACAAATGCCATGCGGCGCGGAGAGCAGGATCGGCGGCGATGGCGCGTGCCGCCAGCTCGCCGACCAATTCCGGGCCGCGACCAGCGAGCCAGTATGCATTGGCAAGCGTCACCAGCGCTCGAGCATCGTCGGGCCGGGCAGCGATGACGTGCTCGTATACGGGACCGATTACCTCCGGAATTTCCCGGAATGGTTCAGCCGCGGCGATCAAGTCATCGATAGGACTGGTTTGAGCGATGACGACGATCCGCTCCAGCAGCCGGGCGAGGTCGCCGCTTTCACGGTAGGCGATCACCGAGTCGGTCAGGTTTGAACGCGTGAGAGAATCAGTCATCCGGACAAGATGCGGCAATCCCGGGGGATACTGAAGGGCGAAGAAACTCGCAACGAGGCGGAGAGGATGCCGAACTTTCGAGAGGAACGAGTAGAGCGCGAGACCGGAACTGGTGCGGCTGCTCCGCGCGCGGACGTGGACGACTCGCTGACCGTGGTGCAGAAGAAAGCCGCTCACCTTCAACACCAGATGAACAACCCCCTGGCCGCTCTCCTGGCGGAAGGCCAACTGCTCTGCATGGACCCAGGATTGCAGGGCGAGCAACGGGAGTCCGTCGAGAGGATGATCGAGCTGACGCGCCGGGTGATCTCGCTGGTGCGCTCTCTGGATGACGTTCGCGGCTCCCATTCGCCGCGCTGATCGGGCAGGTACGGGGTGAAAGGCACGGATCTCGCAACTTCACAGTTGCGCAAACGGGGGTAAGTAGGTCATAATCGAGATGGCTCGGGCCGCACGCAGTCGCCCGCCCATAGCCGAGTGGCGCCGCCCAGCGCGTGGCGCCCAAGCTCAATGCGCCCAGTAGGCGCCCGCCGCATGTTCGCGGC
>JBGTNB010000172.1:0-21297 GCA_041743285.1 Gemmatimonadaceae bacterium | reverse complement strand
GCAATCAGGCTGAAAGAAGGTGCACCGCACCGCGTTTCAGACCACGACAGGTGGGAATGCTTCCCTGGCCGCGGGTGGGAGGCGCCCTGTCAGGCGCACTGGAGGGAAGTATCGCGTAGGCTGTTGCGCGAGTCAAACCGCGTTCGGCGTGAGGCTGCGTCGGGGGGGGGAAGACGCCGGCTACCTTCTCGGCTCATACCGCATCGCCACCGCCCCTGAGCTGAATTCCAGGCGGCTCACGAGCTTCAAGTCGATATGCTTCGATAGCCCCGCGAACAACGTCGGCCCATGCCCCGCCAGCCTAGGGTGCACGATGAATTCATATTCATCGATCAATCCCAACTCTGCCAACGCCAGCGGGAGCTTCACGCCTCCCGTGAACAGTCCGTTGCCCGATTCCCGCTTGAGCTGCTGAACGGCCGGTCCCAAGTCCCCGCGCACGAGCTCAGAATTCCAATCGACCCGGTCCAGGGTGCTCGACACGACGTACTTCTTTGCCGCGTCGATGGTCCGGGCGAAGGGTTCCATCCAGGTTTCCATCCAATCGGGCCTAGTTCCCGTCTGCGCTGGGGGCCGCCACGCCTCCTCCATCATTTTGTAGGTCACCCTGCCAAATAGAAGGGCATCGGCCCGGGCGATGTTCTCGGCCGCGTGACGATGCAAGTCTTCGTCCGCGGGTATTGCACGATGATCGCAGCACCCGTCCAATGTGACGTTGATGGAATACCGAAGGGGTCTCATTACGTAACGGTATAACCGATGGTGTAGCGCGGCAACTACGCTCTTCCGCCCCGTCGCCATCCATTTGCGATGCTCGTTTCTACCTAACGAGATTGCGAAGCTGACGGGCGATCTGCAGTCCTCACTCGTACGTTATGCTTTACTCCGACCTCTCGCCGGGTCGGGACGAACACGCTCTCCTGGGCTTGCGGCTGAATGCCGGTGGAGGGAGAAGTCCCCGGCTCCGAGAAGCTCCGGCGTTTCGCCTTGGGCAAGCCCAGGCTCGGGCCCATCCTCACCGGCCTCGACCGAATCTCGGTCCTCTCCCATTCTGGCCAGCATCAGCGAACCGGCGGCTGAGAGTGCGCTCAAGACAATGAAAGGGCCGCTTATCACGGCGATGATATGCCATGCATCAAACTTCCCGCCCTCAGTACTCGCCAAACCCACAGCGACCAGGGCAAACGGAAACAGGGTCAGCAAAAGACCACCGACGGCCCCCCAAGCAGTAAATCGGGGGAGCGACAGCTCACGGAAACTGCGGCGGCGCCCGGCAATCCCGAGCACGATTGAGAAGAGCGCACCGCCGACGAAGCCCGGTATCGCCAGCGCCGGCAACGGAGCATCAAAGACTTCGAAGAAGGACTCCCAAGGGAGACCGGGCAGGAGCACACTGGTCACCCCGATTAGCACGCCGCCGACTGCCCATGAAACCGCCCAGGTAACGCCGATTCCAACCGCACCGCGGACGCGTCTCAGCCACTTATTCATTGCTGTCTCCCCGAGCGATTGGACCTTCCTACTGACACTATGACTTTGTACTGCAAAGTAGTCTGACCAGGCGCAGGCCACAACTGGCACATATTGCGATCAACACCGCCGGTTGACCGTAGCTTCGGCGATCTTCCTCCTCGTCGGGGGTCGCCACCCACTCCTCGGTGCCTCGGCTCAGCGATGGTTGGGCAGACTCGCCCACAGCGCTCAACCGCCGCTATTGTGCCTGACCTTTCGCTCAAGCTGACCGGGCGGCCGTCCGGCGTACATCCCCGTCCAGGTCCTTCCCTCGTCGCCCGGCACCTGAGCTCAACTCAACTTAAGCGTTATGCCAACAAGCACGTGGCTGAAATCCGGGGGGCTTCGCGAAACACATTCAGAACTCTCCTTGTTTATACTGCGCAAAGGCGCACCCGCGCCCCTAACCGCGAGCGCCTCCTTCACCCTTTCGCACCTCCCGCCATGCGCCCCGTAGCCGTCCTAGCGCTCATCAGCGCAATTTTCGCGAGCGATCCGCTGCCCGCGCAACAGGACACTTCCGTCGCACCAACCGGTGCGTCGATTCGTGTCCCGGTCAGGCTCGGTGTCTTCCGTCTTTTGCGCCGCCAGGCGTACGACGATCCGGCGCTGGGAACCATGTTCCGCTACGTCTCCCCGGATTCGCAGCTCGTGGACGTATTCCTTTATCCGGGTCCCGATCTGGAGGAAAAGTGTACGGTCGAGTGCGCCGCTGGCGTTTTGCAAGGCGAATTAGATGAGTTTACCGGGAGCTTCCGGCTGATGATCGAGCGCGGATACGTGGATTCCATATCCGTTGCAAGGATCGACACGCTTCTCCCCGATTCGGCCGCCGCTTGGCAGCTCGGGCGCGCGATGCGCCTGGCAGTAGTCCGACGCGGCGAGCCGCTCAGGTCGGATTTCATCTTGTGGTATCTGCCGGCCCTTCGCGTAAAGCTGCGCTCAACGTATCCCGATAGGGAGCACATTCCGGCGCAGATGAAGGCTTTTGCCGACAGCGTCGTTGTCGCGATCATGCGCGAAAGCGCAGCACCTCCGCCTCCGCCTCCAATAGCCATGTCAGTGACGGTAGCTGGAGCTCCCGGCGAGCAGTTGGCGCGTATTGCCGACGCGATGCGCGCGCTCGGTTACCAGATCGCCGACTCTCTGTCTAACGCCACGCGCGGGCAAATGCGCTCCACCCCGCGTACTGAATGGACGGCCGACGGCGCACTCGCAGCGCTAGGCGGTACCGACGGTCCCGGCGTTCGCCTCCACGCACGACTCACCGCCAGGGGTGATTCCACGGTAGTCCAGGTCCTCGCCGAGTCGCCGGTGCGTGAGTCCATGGCGACGATGGACGAAATACGGCGCCTTAGCTTGATGGCGGTGATGGAGGTAATGGCCGCCTTCGCAAAAAAGGAATGAGACCCGGTCTCCGCTCCAGCGCCATGTAGCGTTATGCGGCCTCTGCAATACCCGATTGGCGGAATCGCCCCTACCGCCTAACGTCTGAAGAGCTCGAGATCGCGCAGCGATCCGTTCCACGGCCGCAGCCACACGGTGCCGTTCCATGCATGCTTCAGGTATTCGTTGACCGCGTTCATCTCCACCGGCGCGTACTGGCTGCGATGACAGGCGAACGCCTCGCGGCCAGCCTCGAGGTCGCGGTCCTCGAACGGCACGCGCACGGTGAGCAGCGACTCGGCCATGCCGTTCACTGTGGGGTTTGCCGGAGGCGCGGTGCGCAGACGCTCCGTAGGCAGTGACGCGTAAAGCAGATCCACGTTCACGTAGCGTGCGTCTCCTTGCACGACCTGGGTCACGACGTTTCCCACCAAGCGGTGATCGGGATGTCCGGTGCCCCCCTCTGGACCGAAGGTGATGATCGCCGCGGGCTCGAGCGAGTCGATTATCGTCACGAGCGCCGAACGCAGTTGGCTCAGCACGCCGAACGAAGCGAGGCCGCCGTCCGGAAGATCGAGAAGGTGGAGACGCCGCACACCGAGCCTGTTTGCCGCGCAACTCGCTTCCTTCGCGCGTGCGGCGGCCAGCTCGGCACCGGCCGGGATCCCCGCGAAATCGCGAACGCCCTTGGCGCCATCGGTCGCGATCACGAGGTGGGTTTGGTGGCCGTCCCTGGCGAGCCGCGACAGAAGCGGGCCGATGACGCGCTCGTCATCGGGGTGAGCGAACACGGCGACAAGGGGGCGCGTGGCCTGTGCCTGTGCCAAGTGCTGGATTGACGCGGCCAGCGCCATGGCGAAGAAGGCCGGCAAGTTGATCCGCATGCAACAAAGTGCATCCGGAACCGGTCGCGCGGGAGACCACGTCGCTCGCGCAACTGATCCCGTATTCCCTGCAGCGCGCTGTCGTCGGCGTGGGACGGGTTGCACGCAGCGGGGTGGACGACCCCTAAAATGAGAGCCGATGATCGGCCGATGACGCCCGCCCCGGATATTGCCGCCTCACTCTGCCACGAGGCCCAATGAGAGCCCCTTCCCGCATGCTGGCGGTATGCCCCGCGGCGATCACCGTCGCCATACTCCTCGCGCCGACCGGCGCCGAGGCCCAGCGCACCATCATAAGGCAGCAGCCGGGCGCGATGCTCAGCGTCATGCAGAGCGGCCCCCCGCCGACCTCCCTCCGAGTCGGCGCGACTCCGACCAGCATCACCCTGCGCTGGACCTGTCCGGCAGGCGCCACGGGATACGAAGTGTTTGCCACGCCCGCCGGGGGCCAGCAGATCAAGCTCACCTCGACGCCCATTGGCCCACAGTGCATACAGGAGCTGCTGCAGACTAACCCCGACCCGCGGTTCCCCCAGGCGCAGAGCTACGGTTCCATGTACACGCACACGGGGCTCGCGCCGGGGATGCAGTTCATCTACGTGGTGCGCGCGCTTTATGCGGACGCGGTGGGCGATGCTCCTGCCCTCGAGGCGCAGACCGCTCCCTGGCCGCCGCCGACCGGCGTACGGAGCGCGCTGAACGACCGCAGCGCGATCCTCTCCTGGAGCACCGTGCCCGGCGCGACCGGCTACGTCGTACTCCGGCAGTTGGGGGGCGAGTCCGCACTCAGTCAGATCACCCCCGCCCCGATCGCAGCAACGACCTACGCGGACGCGACAATTTTGCCGCCGGGCGAGCATCGCTACTCGGTTCAGGCGGTGAATGGGACTGCCGCAGCCCCGATCACCGTGCAGCTAGGAAATTGGCCCGCGCCGGCGGTCACGATGGCCAAGCTCACTCATCGTCGGTTCGATTTTCACTGGGCCGTGATCCCCGGGGCGCCGGCTTACGCCGTATATCGGAAGAGCGGCGCCGAGACGAGCTTCCGGCAAGTCGCGACTCGTCAGGCAACGGAGCACTGGTACATTGAGGACAATCTGGCCGTGGGCCCGCACAGCTACTATGCGCAGGTCGCGGGCGCAGGCGATCCAACCGCGCCGGTTACCGTGATCTCCGGGAAGCCACAGGCGGGGGCGCGAATCTACCGCGGTGCGCCGGTCGTGGACCTCGGGTGGTGGGGCACCGACCTCGCACTGACCACCCGGGTCCTTCGCTCTCCCGTAGCCGCCGGCCCGTACTACGACATCACGGACGCCCCCAAGAGCGAGCACCGCGCCGGCTTCTTCCGCTACCGGAATGCGGTCGTCGGCATCACGGAGTATTACAAGGTCGCCGCGTTCTACCCGAGCGGCCCCATGGAGAGCGATCCAATCGAGGTGACGATCCCGACCGGGCCAGTGGGACCGACGAATCTCACGGCGGAGTCGCCGGCGAAGACCGATCGCTACGTGTCGACAGGACAGGCGTCGGTGTGGATCACCTGGAAGTGCGACCCGGAAGCCACCGGCTATTCCGTGATGCGCGGTCCGGCAGGGAGCGGCCTGGCGTGGATCACGGACAGCCGCGGCTTGCCGCTGGTCGTGAACGGCTGCGCCTTTCTGGACATCTTCTGGCCGGGAAACATCCCCGCCTACGATTACAAGGTCGTTGGCCGGTACCCAGATCAGGACACGAGCGCGGATGCCATGATCACGGTGCCGGTGCACTGATGGCGTGGAAGGCCTCGGTGAATGGCACACGTGCACGATCGCCCTGAGCAATCGGAAGTGGCACCCGTTTGCTCGCTGCCGTGAACGCCGCTTTGGGGCGCGCCGGCAGCGACCGCGGGTGTGCTTCATCCCCAACTGCCAGCGCGGGCTCGCTACCCCATATCGTCAGGTTCTACCGCGCGTTCAGCGACGCACGCTCGTTGAAGACACAGTCTCGCGAATGGAGTTCGAGTACTTGATAGGAAGACCGACCGGGATCGAGCGACGGCGCGAGACTCATTCGCTTTCTCTGTTCACGCCAACACAGATGGAGGCGGCGTTTTCCGAAGCCGGTCTGGCAGTCACGCGGAAACCGGCAGCGCTCCGTACTCGCGGCCTCTACGTGGCGCAGACGGAAAGGATTGGTGTCGGTGGCGCCGTCGCCTAACATTCTACCGGACCCAACTGGGATACCGCGGACTAGTCTCAGGTCAATTCGCCAACTGGCGCTTTGTCATTCCTTGGGGCTTAAACCGAAATTGGCTGCGGCGGCGTCCTCTCTCGAGAACGGCATTTACGGATCAGATCATTTGATCCTTCAAATCCTGATGCATACAGCCAACCCTTCGACATGGATGTTCGTCGAAGGCGCCAATAGCGCGGTACAATGCCGGGGGATTGCAGGATGCAGCAGGATTCAACGGATCAAATGGATTCGATCGCGTATGGGAAGGTCGTGGTGCCTACTTGCGGCCTTTTAACGAATCGAGTTGGTAGTTGTGGAGCATTTCCTGGGGAGGTCACGATGATGAGGAGCATGCAGGCGGGAATTCTGGGAACAGCTGTCGTATTACTCATCTTTGCGCTGTTCCACCCCGCGCGCGAGGCGACCGCTCACCAGCGTCTCCCGACTCTCTCATGGGGGTCTTCGAGGGCAGAACTCCTTGCGGGCGGATCGCCGTCGAATTTACGGGTTTCCCTTCTCAGAACTGCGGGAAGATCAAGTGGCAATTGACCCTTATCGAGACGCGAGCTCGGGACGCCCCACGAACTTTCTTTACGAGGGCACTCGCACCACGAGACGCGGCACATGGGCCACGCGCCGAGGCTCTGCGTCCGATCCAAGCGCGCGGGTATATCAGCTGTCACCAGCTCCATCCGGCGAGCCTCTGTTCTTGCTAAGCGTCGAGGATGACGTTCTTCTTCTCCTCGATCCACAGCTCAGCGTGGTGGTCGGCGATGCGAGCTGGAGCTATGCCCTCAACCGCACCGACCGCCACTCGACTCGTTAGGAGATACGCGCTGTTCGACAATGGCGGACAATGACAAATAGCCCTGTTGCTCTGGAGGCGTACGAAGTGTTGGCGGAGGCATACGCGGCAATCATTGATACAAAGCCGCACAACGCCTACTACGAACGCCCGGCAACCCTATCGCTGCTTCCGGAGGTCGCCGGCCTTCAGGTTCTCGATGCCGGATGCGGGCCCGGGGTGTACGCGGAATTGCTAGCGAACCTGGGGGCAGAGGTTCTGGCCCTCGATGTCAGCCCGAAGATGGTAGAGCTGGCGAAGTTGAGGTTAGGTGGGCGTGCTCAAGTCCATGTGGCTGATCTGGGCCGGCCACTCACATTCCTCGAGAGTGATTCGTTCGACCTCGTGCTCAGCACGCTCGTTCTGGAGTACATCGAGGACTGGCGAGCAACCGCGTCCGAGTTCTACCGGGTACTACGTCGTGGAGGGCAGCTGGTTGTATCGGTCACTCATCCATTCTTCGACTTCACGTTCTTCCAGTCGGAGTTCTACTTCCAGACGGAAAGCGTTCGCACCGAGTGGCGCGGCTTCAAGCCTGTGCGCGTGCAAGTGCCCACGTTCCGGCGATCTCTCGAAGAGACGCTGAATCCCTTCCTGGAGGCGGGCTTTCGCCTCGAGAGGATTCTCGAACCAAAGCCGACGAAGCAGTTCCGGGAGGCTGACCGTCGCCACTATGATGAACTCATGAGGCAGCCCTGCTTTCTCTGCATTCGTGCGTCGAAGTGAGCCGCTGCCAAGGAAAGTGTCAATTTCGGTCAAGCCTCACGCCACGTTCGGGTGGCTCGTAGTCGCGCAAGGCGCGCACTCGGTCGAGGAATATCTCGGTCGCCTCTGGGAATCCTTTCCCCCGGCGCGGTACATCACCGGCGTCGTGTCGTCCGATCGTGAGCTTGGCTTCATCGTCACCAATACCTGCCTGATTGCCTTCGGCGTGGCGTGCTTTCTGTGGCCGGTCCGTCGACGCTGGGCATCGGCCGCGGCTCTCATGTGGTTCTGGGTTGTCATCGAGACGATCAATGGTGTCGTTCATCCACTATGGAGTGTGCGACAAGGCGGCTACACGCCGGGTGTGCTCACCGCGCCGGTGCTGCTCGTGCTCGCACTTTACCTCGGACGGCAACTGTCGAGCGAGCGCGATCTCGCGTCGGGGACCGGCGCTAGCTCCCGGCGCTGATGCCTGTCTTAGAAAGGTCGGCGACCCACCTCAAAGGTGGGTCGACGAAGTCCTTCCCCTAATTCCTATTTCCTATTTCCTATTTCAATGCCATTCTCCGCGCGGCCACGGAGCCTCATCTTCATACTAATTGGAGTGGTCGTCGTCACTTTTCTGGTGACGCTCTGGACAGCGCCGCGCTGGATTGCGGGCAGTCTGCCGGAGTGGTTCCCCGGCTGTCTCTACGCGGTCGAGACCGGCGCCCCCGTCGTCGCTCTTACCATTGACGATGGGCCTGATTCTTCGACCACGCCGGAGCTGCTGCGAGTGCTCGGGCATAACGCCGCACACGCCACTTTCTTTTTGATCTCGGGCAACGTCGCCGGCAATGATTCCGCGGTAAAGGCGATGGTCGCGGAGGGGCACGAGATAGGCAATCATCTCACGCGCGATGAGCCCAGCATCGGCCTTTCGCCAGCAGCATTCGACTCGGCCCTTGTGACTGCCGGCCGAACACTATCCGCATTCGGACCGGTGCGTTGGGCCCGGCCCGGCGGTGGGCGCTACGATCAAGGCATGGTCGCAACGATGAAGCGACGCGGCTACCAATGCGCCCTCGGATCCGTTTACCCTTACGACGCCGAGATTTCGTCGAGCCGCTTCAGTTCGGCGTTCGTGCTTGCACACGCGCGGCCAGGCGCGATCATTGTGCTCCACGACGGCGGCGGTCGCGGGCGACGAACAATCGACGTACTGGATCGCGTGCTGCCCGAGCTCGCGCGGCGCGGGCTTCGCGTGGTGACCCTGTCGGAGTTGATCGCTACTGCTTCGCCGCCCGCGCCGCACGAGTAGCTATGCCTTTGGAATCACCTGCCTCAGTCGCACGGGGCCGCTACTGGAACAGCAACCCCGCCTGACCACTGGGCAGCTTCTCCGGAATCAGTCTCCGAAGCTGGTGTGGCCGCGCAGCGGGATCGAGAAGCCCATTACGCACGAAATCGACAAGCGATGCAAACTCCTCGTTGGTGAGTTCCACCGGCTCCCGCAGACGGGGATCCAGCCGTTCCAGTACCGGTTTCATCGGACCGACGGGACCTCTCAAATCCGGAGGCAGCAGCTCGGTAACGTACGCCGCGGCTCCATCCACCGCGTTCAGGTGGTACCGAATGGCGTCCTCGAGACGGACGAACGCGCCGTTATGCATGAACGCCGGCTGGAGCGCGACGTTCCGCAGGGGCGATGTCCGGAACGCGTAGCGGTCAGCTGGATTCCCGGTTACCTGCGCCAAGCCGAAATCCTCATTTGCGCCGGCGCCATCGAAAACCATGTTGCTGAACGATGGCGCGATCTGAGGAATACCCGCCACATGCTGCTGGAAGTCGCTGAACATCTCGTTGGACCGTCCGGACACGGCGTGGCACGCCACGCAGCCGGCTCGGCCAAAGAACAGGACCGCACCCTGCTTCTGTGAAGCGGTCATTTCATTGTGAGCGCCGCGAGCAAAACGATCGATTGGAGCGTCGGCAAATACCAGGGTGAACTCGAACTCGGCAATTGCACGCGCAACGTCGTCGAAAGTAATCGGCTTTCCAGCTTTCACGTGCTGGAACACTCGCGCGAACAGTTGCCGGTACTTGTGGTTGTCGTTGAGGCGACGCACGACTTCGGCCCGGATGTCGTCGTTATTACCGGAAAAGTGGAACCCCGCCGCTTCCACGCGCTCGGTAGGCGGGATGAACGCCTGTGCGGTGAGCAGGTGCGGCAGGTACGACAGCGTACTGCCTTCTGGGTCCGGAAAGACGAACCCCTGGCTGTTGTCGAACGGATCGCCTGATGGGGCGTTGAAACGCGAATTCCACATGAGTGCCGGATAGAACGCGGTGTTGATTACCATCGGCGAGCGGCGCTGATTGCGCGGACCCGTGCGTGCCGGCCCCACTACGCGGTTGTTGTCGATGCCTATCGCGATCGGCTGTGTGTCGCCGAAGCCGTTGCCCGGCGCATGACAGCCCGCGCATGAATTGTCATCGTTCAATCCCTGAATCGGATCGAACCACAGCAAGCGCCCCACCTCGGCCAGCTGACGGTCGACCCGGCGCCCGAGACGCATCTCGAGTGTGCTCGCGACTCGTCCGGTGAAACCATGGCGCCCCAGGTACTCTCGCAATTCCCCATCGAGGGCGGTGGACCCGCGCCGTTCCGATGGCGCCGGGCCGGTAGCACTCGACGGCTCGCGGTCCGAGCATGCTGCGAGGGCCAAGGCGGTGAAGCCCAGCGCAACACGGCGCCTGATAATGACAGCCCGTTTCATGAGGTGGCCCTTCCGTAAGGTTGAACAGCTTCGGGAAACGACTGCTGGGAAGGACGCCAGAGATATGCGCCCTTCCCCTTACGAGTTCGAATGGCCTAACGGTTAGCTACTCTCGCCGCACGAGACGCGCGGGTTGCTCTCGGCGAACAGCCCTTCGGGGTTATGCCGCCAGATCCAGACGTGCAGCCCGTACACTCCGTACTCGTCTTCACGCTGGAACTCGGCGCCGAGGAATTTGGGCGGGGCTTCTCCCTGCCAGAGGCCGTAGGGAACCGCCAACTCGGCAGCCACCAGCTTTGGCCGCTCGCGTCCATTTCTGGCGGGCTCATATACGAGGGCATCGGGGAACCTGGGATCCAGGACACCGTCCATCAGACGTTCGAAGTTGACCCACAGCTCACCGACCCCACCCTCGCCGGGACGGACCTCGCACGCGTGGAAAAACACGAACCCGTCCTCGGTAGCGGCAATCTGATTGTGGTAGCGAGCCGTTGCCCGCCGTAGCGTGGCGATGGCTCGTTCCGCCTCGGCTCTCGCCGATTTGGAAGAGGCGAAGGTGGAGCTCGCGCGGTCGTTAGAGGGCGCCACCGGTGCGGAATCGGCGCACGCGGCGCAGAGAGTGATGGCGGCCGCCAGCGCGAGCGGACGGCGTATGGTACGAAGAGCGTGGCTTGACATGTTCGTTCTCCTCGGGTGCGGCGGTCTCAGGATGCTCCCGCGTTGGGCGGGCAGCCTACCGACATCCAAGTAGGCGGAAATCCTGAGAATCCGGCTCATCGTCCCGGGAAATGCGGCGAGCCGTCGCGCTGCGCAGAGCGCAACCCTATTGCGTGCCACGGGAGCGAAAGCTACCGTCATATGGGCAACCCATAGGACGGCGACATGGAGAGTGACTCGGTGAACTGCGATCGCGCAGCAGGGAACGACTCGGCGGCAACGACGCGGGCCCATGAGGCCGATACATGCGCCTGACGCTTCTAATCCACGTCGTCGCAGGCGGCCTGGCTCTTGTCTTCGGGTACGTGGCGCTTTACGCCAGGAAGGGAGCGCCGCTACATCGCCGGAGCGGAAGGCTGTTCGTCTACGCCATGCTCACGATGGGTGGTTTCGGAATACTCATCGCTGCTGTGCGCGGTGTGGCGCCGGCGACGAACATCCCCGCGGGAATGCTGGCATCCTATCTGGTTATCACCGCGCTGGTGACCGTGCGGCCGCCAAACGTGCGGATGCGCTGGCTGGATTACGGCTTGATGCTGGTGGCGCTGGGGGTTGGCCTTACGAGTCTCGCGTTCGGGATCGAAGCGCTTTCAAGTCCCGACGGAAGGGGACGTGACGGCATGCCTCCCTTTCCCTTCTTCATGTTCGGCGTGGTCGGAACCGCCGCCGCCCTGCTCGATATCCGGATGATTCGATCAGGGGGCCTCACCGGTGCATCCCGGCTCGCAAGGCATCTGTGGCGCATGTGCTTCGCACTGTTCATTGCAGCGCTGTCGTTCTTTCTCGGCCAGTCAGACGAGTTGCCGGAGGCACTTCGCATCATTCCGCTTCTCGCCTTGCCAGTGGTGGCCGTCCTGCTAACGATGGTGTATTGGCTATGGCGGGTGCTTGCTCGCCGGAGTCGTCGTGGCAAAGTGACTGGCGACTACCGCTTTGATCTTCGCGAGCCTGCGGGGCTTGGGCGCACTAAATGAGCCCACTTGCATTCCTGCGCTGATTAACCGATACCGCTTTCGATAACCTCGGCGTTCCCCGCGCGACCTCCGCGACCTCCGCGGTAAAAGCGGAATATTGAACGCTCTCAATCATCGTGACCACGCCCCAAGCTGAAGAACCTTCATGCTACGTCCCACACTCCTCGTTCTGGCCGTCCTAACGTTGGCTTGCCGAAGCTCCGAACCGGGCGATGCTGGCGATGCTTCCCGCACACCCGACGGTATTGAGCAGCCGTCGGCAAGCAATGCCTTACTGTCAGAGCTGGCTCAGGAGGATCAGCTCGCGCGAACCGGAGGCTCGCCGGCGCGATCCGATCAAGATCGCGTCAGGCTGGTGCTGGATGAGCTCGGGAGCGGACGCGTCTCGACGCCACAGGATCGGTTCAACGCCGCGCTCGTGCTTCAGCATTCTCCTCTTACATTTCGCGATGGCGAGCTGGCTGCGATCAGTCCCGACAACTATCTGCTTGCGCACTATCTGGCGAAGAGTGCATTCGAATCAGGCAACGAGGAGGGGCGTCTGCTCGTCGCACAGACGATCGATCGGTACCTAAGCATGACGGAGGGCTTTCAGAAGTACGGCACCAACCGATTCATCAACCAGAGCAACGGCCGCGAGGAGCTTGCCCCCATCGATCGGAACACGTCGGATTCCGAGCGCGCGCGTGATAAAGTGGCACCCCTCGCGGAGTTGCTGAATCAGTTTCCAGAGGCGGAGCGCAAGGCTCAGCGGCCGTAACGGAAGCCTGGCCGGAGAGAGGCGCAGACTTGGTGCGCCGACGCGGGCGACCCGAAGCGCGACAGCGTGCCACTGTTGCTAACGCGAGATCCAGTAGGTCGCCTTTACGAGGAAGACGTTCGTCGCAGGCGCGGTGAACAGCTCGCGCGCGTCGCTACGGAAGTCGAAGATTCCCGTGGGCGCGAACGCGTCACGCTGCTGCTGCCACACGAAGAACAACGTGGACCCAGGACGATATTCCCAGCGCAGCACGGCGTTGCCGCGAAGGGACCGCTGGTTGAAGTCGCGGTCGCGTACCGAGAAGCAAGCGGCCGGTCCGGCGCCATCCGGATCGATGATGTAGTCGGTTCCGGCGACGGTCGAGCCGCAGCTCTGGCCTCTCACCACCGTTCCCCGATCTTCGCCGTAGACGGCGAAGTCGTACTCGCCGGGCGTCTCGAATTCCTTGAGGTTGATGTAATCTCCTGTCGCTATGAAAGGCTGCGCGAATAATTCGAGCGATAGCGTCGGAGAGAACGTCCAGTCCAGCCGTGTAGTCATCGACAGAGTGGTGCGGTCGATGTCGGCGAAGATGTACCGCGATCCGAACGTCTCGACGGCGGTCGGATCGGCGATGGCGGTGACGTACTGGCCCGTGCCGTAGCTCCGGCTCAACCCCGGACTCAAACGAAGGCGTACCGCGGTAGATGGGCGGTAGTCCGAGTAGATGGAGAATTCAGCGGCCCACGCCTGCGACGCATCGCCCGAATAGTAGACCTCCGATCCGAACGATAACGATTTCCGCTGATCCGTATTCAGATAAGCCGACACCTCATGGTATTCCGGATCGCGGCCGAGCGGACCGCCGCGCGTAAGGCGGTCATCGTGTACCGCCGGCCGGTACCCGATGCGTCCGCCGGTGCTCCAGAAGTTAGTAAAGCTCAGATTGGCGCCGATGGCGCCACCATTCAGTATGATGTCGCCGCCGGTGTTCCAAGCGTGGTAGGTAAAGGCGAAGATACTCTTATCTCGAAAGATGCCGCGAGGCTCGTTATACTGCCTCCCGACGAGCGTGGTGAACGCCCGGTAATCGGCCCTTCCGTGGAATCCGAGGTCGTTGATCTCGAACCCAGGGTCGGACTGCTTGTAATCGAGCGACCAGTGAAAGTCACCCGAGCGCTGCAGGGCGACCTCGTACATGTTCCCGGCAAGTGAGGTACGCGTCTGGTCGAACTCGAGGTGATCCGCGTCAGGCCTGGCGAAGTACCGAGCGGGAGCATTCTGCGTCGCTCCGATCACGGTCTCGCCGCTCTCGACTAGGGTTCGCGCAACATACCCCGATACGATGTACTTTCGATTCGCCCAGCCATGCTCGAAGTCGAGTCCACCAAGGAACGCACGGCTGTGCAGAAGGTTGCGAAAAACCGGGTCGCTCATGTCGCGGTGGGTGGCGGTGAGAATGCCTCCAACGACCGATCTGTTCCGGTTCAGATCGCGGCGCACACGTCCGACGAAATAGTTGGTCTGCGGTTCGACCAATGCGGACCGTTCCACTCCCCCAACATCGATGAACCTCCCACGTTCGCGGGCGGTGACCGCATCCTGAATACCTATCGTCCAGGGGCCAGTCTTGCCGCTCACCTTAACAGCGCCAAGGATCGTCGACTGCTGTGGCGCATCGGTGTAGGTGACCCCGGAGCCACCTAGCGAACGCTGCGGCGGCCGTCCGATTCGGCGGGAGTAGAAGTACTCCTCGAAGTTGTAGTTATTGAACGAGCGTACATCCCCAAAGCGAAAGATGTCCGCTCCCTCGACGAAGAATGGACGCTTCTCGGCGAAGAACGACTCGAATGCCGAAAGGTTCACTACCGCCGGGTCCACCTCGACCTGGCCGAAGTCCGGATTGACCGTCCCGGTAAGCGTAAGGCCGGCAGTGAGGCCGAGCTTGACGTCCACGCCGGCGTTGAGCTTGGTCGCGTTGTCGTCATAGAACGGGTTCGAGTCCTCGCCCGGCGCCCGCGTCAGGCGGCCGCTGACGTACGGCTGCAGTTCCATTCTCCGAACGGGCTTGATGCCCTCGAGCCCGGTGAGCTCGCCGAAGCGCGATACATATCCCGCATCGTTCCTGCTCCACGGTGACCAGCTGGTGCGCTCTTCCTTGCGGGCGATGTCGCGCTGCACCTGAAGTCCCCACACGCGGCCCCCCATCGGCTCGGCGCCGCTGAACCGGATCTGGGAGAACGGAATGCGGTATTCCGCCGTCCATCCGAGTGAGTCTATGGCAGTCCCCACCTGCCAGACCGCATCCCAGTTTAGGTCCTCGTTCCCGTCGTTGAAGTGGTAGACGTCCTTAGGAACTCCGTGCGGATTAACCGTAAAGCGAAATCCACTCCGACGGTCGTGATAGGAGTCGACTACGACGTGTACCCAGTCGGAGAAGATTCCCGAGGCGTCCCGCCGCGCCAGCTGCGAGGCTATCGAATCGGGCGCACTGTCGAACAGCCGGACGCCGACGTACAGCGCCGCCTCGTCGTATAACACGCGAACTTCAGTCCGTTCGGTCGGTACCGCGTCTGCGTTAGGCCAGCTCTGGGTGAAGTTCGAGGAAGCTTCGGCCGTGGTCCAGGCCGCTTCGTCGAGGCTGCCATCGATTCGAATTTCGCCCGCCAGCCGGCTGGCCTGCAGGGCGGGTGTGGGCCGTGCCGCGGCGGTCGACGAGCCGGGTCCAGCCAGGGTGTCGGGATTCTGGCCGAGCGCGGCAGTTGCGGACAGCGCGTAAAGACACAAAGCGTAGCGGATCATCAGTCTCGGAAAGCGGTGTGGCGAGAACCATCCTTGATTGGACGCGACCAGATTCCAATTGGTTGACATCCACTATGGATTGGCAGCCAGGCACAGCCATCGCCACGATCACGATGACTGCGTACAATTTGGCGTCGGAGCCCAGGGACAGCGTCAGGAGCGAGCAAGACTTTCGCATGGATTCAGCCAGCCCGCGCATTCGCCGCGTTGGATGTGCCGACGAATGAACTGGCCGAACGGCAGAACCCGGTTTCTCCTTGAATCGATGTGTCGAAGGGCTAGCATGATGCATCAGGATTAGACGGATTCGACGGATCCGATCTCGTATGAGAGAGGGGGGGTTGCGTTTTTTTAGGGTCTTTCGACAATCGAGTGGGTAGTCGTCGAGTTTTGGGCTGACTAAGCGATCTGGCTCGAAAACCTCCGCGTTCTCCGCGCACCCTCCGCGACCTCCGCGGCAAAATGCGGAATCATCAGCAACACGAATCCGTTAGTGACCCACTGCATACGTTCAATCCTGTTGCATCCTGCAAGCCTGGCGTTGTCGCAGCCTACGATCGAAATTCTGGCGACTTCGACGAACGAGAGGTGAATGTGTCTACGTGGAACTACAGACTGACGGTGATCGGGTGCGCCCTGGCGTGGTTTCTGGTGGGACTCCACATTCCTTCGCTGCACCGGATGACGCACGATGGGCAGTCACCGCATTGGGGGGTCGTTGCCATTACGCTGCTGTTAGGGGTTGGAGCGGTGGCCGGTCTGTGGGTTCTCCTTCGCTCGCCCGACAGTTGGTCAAACGCGTCGGGTTAGACGCCAATACGAAGAGAGTTTCCACATCGAGGCTCTTTTTCGAACGTTTAGGGCGCGTGGACTTCGGACGCCGGGCAATCCGAATGCGCCACAGCAGGTTCACGAAGGCCCGATCGACCAAACTTGGGGCACGCGCGAGTTCTACGTTGAGGATCCCGATGGCAACACGATCCGCTTTACTCAGTAACAACTCTCGCTCTGACAAGATCTGTCGGACAGGCTTTGAATGCCCCTTCGCAGTTGCCCCTTTCCAGGACTATCGATGGAGCAGGCGACTCAAGTCTTTGCCGCGATCTCATTCCTTGTGATCGGCCTCTCGCACATAGGTCGACCCAGATCTTGGGTTGACTTCTATCAAGCTCTCGCCGCGAGGGGTAGCATTGGCGTTTTCTTCGAAGGCTTCCTCCTGTTGAGCTTCGGCGCCATCATCGTCGCGTTTCACAATGTGTGGCAGGGTCCGGCGCTTTTGCTCACCCTCATTGGGTGGGCGCAAGTTTTCAAGGCAGTAGTACGCTTCCTGGCGCCGCAATTTGCATTACGAGTGCTGCAGCGTGTCACTCCAGAACGCGCGTGGTACTTCCAGGCTGGCGGAGCGGTAGCCTTGCTGATAAGCGGCTTTCTGTGGTGGGTCCGGTTTCGGCAGTAGAACGAGAGGGCCGCATAACGGGCAGTTGTGGCTGTCAGCGCTCTGGTCCGGTCGCGATGCCATTATGACCTTCGATCTCCAGCCCACTCTCCGGGGCGAGCTCCTGGAATTGAGGCCGCTCGAAGCGGGCGACTTCGACGATCTCTTTGCCGTAGCGGCCGATCCACTCATCTGGGAGCAGCACCCGGACAGGCTTCGCTACCAGGAAGGACAGTTCCGTATCTTTTTCCGTGAGGCGCTGGAATCGGGAGGTGCCCTGCTCGCAATAGATACGAACGATCGACGGCCAATCGGGTCATCGCGCTTTCACGGTTATGATGCGGCCGGAAGCGAAATAGAGATCGGCTGGACGTTCCTTGCCCGTCATAAGTGGGGAGGCGCGTACAATCACGAAATGAAGAAACTCATGCTTCGGCATGCGTTCAAGTTCGTGAAGCGAGTAATCTTTCTCGTTGGGCCAGCCAACCATCGTTCGCAGCGCGCACTCGCCAAGATCGGCGCCGTCCAGCTGGGATCGAGAATCGACGAGGGCGGACTCGAGCGCAACGCCTACCAGATAGATGCCGACACGTTTCGCCAGGACAGCCAATGGAATTCCAGCTGACTCATGCGGTAGAGATTCTCGAGCGCACTCCGGGTTCCTTCCGTGCTTTGTTAGGCGGACTGACCGAGGCGTGGACCAGTCCAAACGAGGGCCCCGGCACATTCAGCGCGTTCGACAACGTGGGGCACCTCATCCACGGCGAACGGACCGACTGGATTCCGCGTGCGCAGATCATTCTCGCGCAAGGGGTGGACCGGCGCTTCGAGCCTTACGACAGGTTTGCGCAGTATCGGGAGAGCCGGGGTAAGAGCCTGGCGGAGCTGATCGAGGAGTTTGCGCGCTTGCGAGCCGGGAACGTGGCGACCTTGCGTGATTGGCAGCTCACCGATCGGGAGCTGGCGCTCGAGGGGGAGCACCCCGGGCTGGGGCGAGTCACCCTCCGGCAGCTTCTGGCCGCCTGGGTGGCGCACGACCTTGGGCACGTGGCGCAGACCGCCCGTGTGCTGGCGAAGCAGTATCGCGAGGCGGTGGGGCCGTGGCGAGAATACCTGCCGGTGCTCGACCGTTATGCAGTCATCGCGGACTAGACCGAGGACCAGAGATGAAAGGGGATCGAATTGGAGGCCCGATCAGATGGCGGATGCACATACCGGCCCCTCCCGAGAGCGTGTTCGCCGCCCTCGACTCCGCCGCGGGTCGTGCCTCGTTCTGGTCGGAATCCGCGGTCGAGGTAGATGAGCACATCGAGTTCCGGTTCATCAACGGATATGCCTGCCGGAGCAGGGTGCTCGAGCGGCAACCACCCAGCGTGCTCTCGATCGACTACATCGGAGGCGTCGCGCGGTTCGAGCTGAATGAAGACGGCGCCGGCGGCACCGACCTGCTGCTCACGCATCACGGAATCGAAGAGGCGGAATGGAACGAGGTTCACGCCGGCTGGCTCAACGTGCTGTTCCCGCTAAAGGCGTGGGTTGCGCACGGAGTCGACCTGCGCAACCACGATCCTGAGCGCTCCTGGGATCATGGTTATGCCGATCAATGATCGCGGACGGGGTACGATTTTCGACGCACGCGCCCGCGCTCGCATTCTGGAACGAATCGCTGCGCTGACGCCGGACCGACGTCCCGTTTGGGGTCGCTTCACAGCGCCAGAGATGGTCTGTCACCTCAGCTGTGGCCTCGGCCAGGGCTTGGGTGAGTACGACGCGGGACCGCCTAGCGGGCCGCTACAGTACCCGCCTCTGAACTGGCTGTTGATCCATGTTCTGCCCTGGCCGAAGGGGAAGGCCAAGAGCCCCCCGGAGTTTCTCGCCGTCCGTCCCACCCAATGGGAGGCCGATCTGGAAAGGTTGCGCGCGTTGGTCGAACGGTTCGCAGACCGCGGGGAGGACGCGAGCTGGCCTCCAAGCAAGGTGTTCGGACGATTGTCAGGTCGGAGCTGGGGGGTGCTTCAATTCAAACACCTCGATCATCACTTGCGACAGTTTGGCGTCTGACCACCGCGCGCCAGACGCGAGTTCCGTTTTCCGACGCCCCCTTTTCAATAGGAAGCCTGGTGAACCTGTTCAGAATCGCACTCGCCAACATTCGGTTTCCCGGCACTCCGGATGAATCCATAACGCTCGTCAGGCAGGCCATCGATCAAGCCGCCTCGAGGAGGGCGAGAGTACTCTGCTTTCCCGAGGGCTTCACCCCGGGTTACCGAGGTATGGGTAGATCTCCGCCGCCTCCGAGCGCCGAATTCCTGGAGCATGCCTGGAGCACGATCGCCGATGCAGCCGCTACGGCAGGGCTGACCATCATTCTCGGAACCGAGCGATTGCTGAACGGCGCACTCCTTCTGACTGCCCTCGTCATCAATGCAGACGGATCGAGTGCGGGCTTTCAGGACAAGGTCCAGATCGATCCCAGCGAAGAGGGCACATACTCAGCGGGCGTGGGCCGCCAGCTCTTTCACGCCGGTCCGCTGACCTTCGGTGTCGTCATCTGCCACGAAGGCTGGCGATATCCGGAGACGGTTCGCTGGGCCGCCCGGCGCGGAGCACACGTCGTGTTTCACCCGCACTTTCACGAAGCGACGCCTAACTCCTACCGCCCAACGACGTTCGTCGATCCGGAGAATTCCTTTCACGAGAAGGCGGCGCTCTGCCGAGCAGCCGAGAATACCTGCTACTTCGCAACCGTCAACTATGCGAGTGCCGGTTCGCCAACTACATCGGCGGTGATCCGACCGGACGGGACTGTCCTCGCCTATCAACCCTATGGTGAGGAGGGGGTGTTGGTCGCCGACATAGACATCGCGGAGGCAACTGGATTGCTCGCCTTACGTTGCACGACCCTCTCGTGAAGACGTGCGTTGGATGCCGATGATCATTGCGCTTCGAGGCAGAGTGTGACTCCTGTATAGCCGGTCGTTCTGGGGATCCTCGCGTAAGAGCCCTCGCCGGCAGTATCATCGATAGTAGCGCCGGGCGATTGCCGAGATGATGATCGAGGAACTGGAGAGACGCTGAGCGGCGACTATCGACTCGTCGGATCGCGATATAGCATCAGCGTCATCGCCGGAGGAGGCCCTGAATGCCACGACTATGGCAAGTTCCGCCGGCAGTCTGGCCTTGCGTACTCGCCGGCCTGCTGAGCGGAGCAGCCGGCGGGCTACTCTTTGCCGCCGCGCACGCAATTCTCATCGTGCCAATCTGGAGCCGCATGGCTACCGGAATCGTTTTCGGCGCCATCGCGGGTGCTGCAGCCGGCTGGGCTCTGTTCGAGTACCGCCCGGGTTATACAGCAACATCGGCTCGACTCGCCGCGGTACTCGGAGCCCGGCTCGGGGGCATACTATGGCTGCTCGTCATGCCCGTGACGGCGGCCGACGCGCTTCTGCGCGCTACGGAGCTGGCACCGCGGTTCGAGCTGCTCGCGGTCGGTGTTGCCATCGTTCTCGCAGTTGGTGGTGGAGCGATGTTCGGCTGGTATCGGACAAAACGTCGGAGTGGAATGATTTCCTGGGCGGTGGCGACGCTGATGCTAACCGTGGCGATGGCAGGGCCGGTACCCGTCGGGCGGAGCCTGCGCGCGTTGAGCATCTTTCTGGCGGTGCTGCCAATCGCCGTACTCGCCGGCAGCGTACTCGCGCTCGGCGCGCGTCAGCTGAGCCTCCTCCAGGCGCGACGATCCGAAGCTCCTCCTCCCGTGCCCGCGAGTCAGCGCGACGCCTGATTCATCGATGGCGCAAGTCCGCGTTATGCGCCACGATTTCTCCGCCCTCGCTCGGCCCAACGATAATAACTACTGACACTCCAGATGCCACGGATCACGGTCAACGACCGCATGCAGCAGCGCTACACCTACTGGCTCACCGAGCCGGCCGGGCGCAACTTCGATCCCCGGTTCCGTCCCGAGCTCACGCCGGCCGAGCTGTTGCGGTTAGGCGTGTTCGGGGGGAAGTACATGACCGACTGCGCGGCGGAGTTTCCAGCCAGCTGGTTCAAGAGAGCCCGGCTGTCTCCGGAACGCCGCGATCCGGCGCTCAATTACTTCGGCATCAACGCCTCTCAGCCTCTCGCCGTGTGGCGCCGGAAGCGGTGGATCTACCACGAGGATCCGCGTGGGTGGTTCCAGTGGTATTGCCGCTACTATCGCGGCCGCCGATGCCTCGATGATGAGCGGCAGATTCGCCGCTGGCGGCAGATGGCGCGGCACGTTGCCCAGGTCAGGCAGGGGTGCGAGCCCGGCGACCTCGACTGCCGGCGGCGCCAGCG
>JBGTNB010000171.1:0-2849 GCA_041743285.1 Gemmatimonadaceae bacterium | reverse complement strand
TTGCGATCGCCGCTCCGCTCGAGCAGTAGCATCAGCCGTCTGAGTGCGCCCTCGTCGCTTTCTTCGATCCGGAGCAGTTCGCGCACGCGCTGAACGGCCAGCCTGCCATTGCCGGAGCGCTCGGCAGCTTCGGCAAGGGAGAGCACGGCGCCGGCGGCCCGCGTCCGAAGCCGCGACCGTTCCCCCTCCAGCCACTGGTCCAGCTCAGGCGCGACGCCGGAGACGTGAAATCCCTCGAGCAGGTGTCCACGATAGAGATCGACAGCCTCCTCCGGACGGCCGCCGTCGAGCGCAGCCTCGAACTGTCGCGCATCGCACCACACTGCGCCGAGGTCCACACCGATCTCGTCGTCGCCGCGGCTCGACAGCACGTCGGAGCCGACCGCCTGCCGGAGGAAGTGGAGCGCCTGCCTGAGGGAGCGTCGCGCCTGCTCGTCTGTCGCTTCGGGCCAGAAGAGGGGGAGCAGGGAATCCCGGCGATGGAGCCGCGAGGGATTGGCGAGTACCAGATAGGCGAAGAGGGCGAGCCGCTTCGGTTGTACGAGCAGCGCACGCAGCTCGCCGATCCCTGTCCTGCTCAGTTCCAGCGTCCCGAGGACGTGGAATCTGATGGGGGGATGATCATCGCCGAGCGGCGGCGGCGACAGGGGACGGTTGTTATCCACGAGATAACGCTCGCGGA
This sequence comes from Gemmatimonadaceae bacterium, assembly GCA_041743285.1. GTDB lineage: Bacteria > Gemmatimonadota > Gemmatimonadetes > Gemmatimonadales > Gemmatimonadaceae > JALZIF01. Next base: position 2,167 of record JBGTNB010000171.1, on the reverse strand, counting down.
GCGAGGAGATAACGGCGAACCGGCAGTTTGCCGGATCACATGATACGTGCGGCGATCAGCGGCGGCAATCGTCGCGAGGTGAGCCGCCGCTACCGGCAAGGCTGGGGTTCGTTATGGCGTACGAGCCCCCTTGTGCCGCCAACGCCCGTTCCGAGGACCCCATGCTTCGAGGATTTGCGGCCCTTTGCCTGTCACTCCTGATCATCGGAACGAGTCACGTACGCACCGCGCTGCCGCACGATGCGTCTCCGCGACCGGTTGGGGCGAACGCCGATCGTATCTGGAACAACGACAACCGCATACCGGCGGGCGAGCTCCGCGACGGTGTGCTGACGGTTCGGCTCGAAGCGCGTTCCGGGGTCTGGTACCCGGAAGGTCCTCGTGGAATTGGCCGCAGCGTAGCGGCGTTCGCCGAGGTGGGTCAGCCGCTGCAGAATCCCGGACCGCTGATTCGTGTGCCCGCGGGTACGAGGGTAGTGGTGACGGTGCGAAACTCTCTGTCGGAGCCGATCACGCTGCACGGGTTGGGGCAGAAGCGAGGGATCCAGCCGGATAGCGCGCAGGTTGAGCCGGGTGGGGTCCGCGAGATGCGCTTCACCGCGACTGAGCCCGGCACCTACTGGTACGCCGGGAGAACCTTGCCCGCGGAGCGGCCTGCCCCCAATCCATCTGCGGACTCGGCGCCCGCGAGCCGGCCCGCCGCGATCTTCTTCCGCCGCGGCCAGGACAGCCAACTCAACGGCGCAATCGTCGTCGATCCTCCGGGAACGGACTCGCGAGCCGCCCTGGACCGTGTCTTTCTGATCTCCTGGGCTGGCCGCGCGACGGCGCAGGGCGATGATCAGGAGGATCCGGCGACCGTGATGGCGATCAACGGTGCGTCGTGGCCCCACACGGAGCGGTTCGAAGTCATGCAGGGGGATTCGCTTCACTGGCGCTGGATCAACATGACCGGTCCGCCGCATCCGATGCATCTGCACGGGTTTTACTTCAGTGTGAACGGCAAGGGAGACGGCGCGCGGTTCGAGGAGTATGCGGCGGAGCAGCGGCGGTCGGCGGTCACGGAGACAGTCAGGTTCGGGGAGACCATGCACATCGCGTGGTCGCCATCGAAGCCGGGCAACTGGATCTTTCACTGCCACATCGCGCGGCACATGTCTCCGCAGGCGGTGCTGATGAGGGACCGGCGGATGCCCGCCGCCGCGCACCCGACGCACGGGCGGGCGCATTCAAGCGACGCCGAGCACATGGCGAAGCTCGTGCTAGGCATCATCGTACGGCCCCGGGGCGAAATCGCCGCGTCGTCGCGCGCTGCGCGACCGATTCGCCTGCTGATCAGGTCCGGGCCGCGCGTCCATGGCGAGTACCCTGGCTACGGTTACGTGCTGGGTGGCACGCCGGCGGAAGCGGACCCGTCAGCATTCTCGGTCCCCGGCCCAACGCTCGTCCTCGCGAAGGACGAGCCGGTGGAGATCACGCTGGTTAACCAATCGCACGAGCCGGCAGCAGTGCACTGGCACGGAATCGAGTTGGACAGCTACCCCGATGGGGTTCCGGGATGGAGCGGCGACGGGGCGAGCGTGCTGCCTGCAGTAGCATCTGGCGATTCCCTGACGGTGCGCTTCACCCCGCCGCGCGCAGGCACGTTCATGTACCACTCGCACTTCAACGAGCACCAGCAGATCTCGTCAGGTCTCTATGGTGCGATCGTTGTGTTGGATTCGGCTAAGCGGTTCGATCCCGAAACCGATCGCGTAATGCTGTTCAGCGATGCCGCCCCGAGGGTCGACACGGCGAACGCCCCGTTCATCCCGCCGGTGCTGAACGGGCGTGAGCACCCGGAGCCTATCGAGCTACGGGCCGGCGTCAGGTACCGCGTAAGGCTCATCAACATCCGGAGCGACTTCCCGGTCATGGTGGCGCTGCGCGATGGAAGCGACCGCCCAGTGCAGTGGCGACGGGTGGCCAAGGATGGCGCCGACCTGCCGCCGGCGCAGGCGACCGCTGTCCCGGCGCAGCTCCTCTTTCTCCCCGGCGAGATCCACGACGTCGAACTCACGCCGAGCGAGCCTGGCGAGTTGCGGCTGCGATTCGGATATCCGCCCGGGTTTAGACGGCCGCCGATCGTTGTTCCAGATCCGGTGACCGTGACGGTGCGGGTGCGGTA
>JBGTNB010000170.1:0-2622 GCA_041743285.1 Gemmatimonadaceae bacterium | reverse complement strand
GCTGGCGGCAGGTGGACCTCAGGTTGTTGCCACTCTAAGCAGCGGAATCAGCCGGTTGGCGGCACCCAATCCGACTCTCGTCAGGGAAAGCTCTTGCGGGCAAGCTCCACGTGACCCACCATAGCACGTGGCGGCTCTTCTCGTCACCGACGGCTGTCGTCCGTCGCAGGCAGTGCACAGCGTGAGCACCCTGCCTTGCATGGGCTGGCATCTAACCATTCGTTACAGTTGACGGGCGGTCTTCGGACGCTCGCTTCGCTCGCACTTATCTGATCCGCCCACAACTGAACTCAAGCGTTAGATGCGCAGCGGACAGTAACTGGAACTTTTAACTTGCGGGTTTGCCACTCGCTGCGAGTGTTAGCTTCTCGCTATGCAAAGGTAGTCGGGGCACGCCGCTCCGAACGGAGCTCGATCAGGTAGGTGCAAAGAGAGCAAGCGCGGAGCGATCAGCTGGCGGCGTGTGCTGCCTCAGGCTGTTGCCACTCGAGAATGCGGTTTCATCGGCTGGCGATCGCCTCCAAGCTCTCGTCATAGAGAGACCCCGCAGAATCTGATTGCCGCGTGCCAGGTACTGACCTCGCCAAGGCCGCTTTCGATCACCGTCGCTGAATCGTGCGGCACGACGCTCCGAATGGAGCTCGCTCAGGCTTTCTCAGCGAAAGCCAGTGACTTCACCGGCTGGCGGTGGCATTCTTCAGGTTGTCTCACCCTGAGCCTGCGCGGAGCGACCGGCTGGCGGCACTTATGCCTCGGGTTGTTGCCACTCAAAGGAGCGGAATCAGCCGGCTGGCGGCACCAATCGGCCTCTCGTCAGGGAAAGCTCTTGCGGGCAAGCTCCACGTGACCCACCATAGCACGTGGCGGCTCTTCTAGTCACCGACGTCTGTCGTCCTTCGCAGGCAGTGCACAGCTTGAGCACCCCGCCGTGCATGAGCTGGCATCTAACCATTCGTTACAGTTGACGGGCGGTCTTCGGACGCTCGCTTCGCTCGCACTTATCTGATCCGCCCACAACTGAACTCAAGCGTTAGGCGTTCCCAGAGAATGTGGAATACCCATGCACATAGCCGATAAAGCGATGTCCCAGTTATCTGAACTGGCGCGTACGTTCCTTCCCGCGTTTCGGAGGGCGTTTCCGGAGGTTGGTGCCTCAGAGCGACTTGAGGAGGGCAACCTCTGGATTACGATTCCGGCCCGATGTGCGGAAGTGGGCCCTCTCGAAGTGATGGTCGATTCCGAAGAGGCAACGGTTTATCTCGGCGAGCACACGCACACTCACATCTCGCCGTGGACTCATGCGGACGTTGGAGCGGACGTAAATACCACAGTCACCGCGGCAACGATTGATTACGTCAGCGACGTGCTCGCGGATAAAGTGGTGATCTGGTCTCACTACGTGGAAGGACAGCAGGTTTCTGGTGGCGCTTATCACCGCGAGGTGGAGGAGCCCACGTGGCGGCCAAGCGGCGCAGCGGCCTACCTATGGTCAGGAGCGAAAGTATCCGTGGCCGACCCTGACGCCGACTAGTTTTCCGGGCTCTGTTACCTTGCCAGCCGATCAGACGCGGGGCCTTATGGAAAGAGAGCGCCTCTGGACACACACTTCGTCATGGCGGCGCAGGGGCCCGGTTCATCGGTCTGAGAACCTACCGCGGACGCCTAACGGTTCACTGGAGCCGACGGGGCGGCCGACCGCCCTACCGCAGCCAGAGCTTCTCCCTGGCCGCCCCGCGGCTCAGTTCAGGCGTTAGATGCGCAGCGGACAGTAACTGGAACTTTTTACTTGTGGGTTTGCCACTCGCTGCAGTTTGCAGGACTCTCGCTATGCTCGGTGGTCGCGGCACGCCGCTCCGAACGGAGATCCTTCAGGCTGGTGCAGAGGCGAACAAGCGCGGAGCGATCGGCTGGCGGCGTGTGCTGCCTCAGGTTGTTGCCCCTCGAGAATGAGGTTTCAAGCGGCTGGCGGTCGCCTCCAAGCTCTCGTCGTGGAGAGACCCCGCAGATCTGAGTGCCGAGTGCCAGGTACTGACCTCGCCTAGGACGGTCTCGATCACCGTCGCTGAGTCGTGCGGCACTACGCTCCGAACGGAGCTCACTCCGGCTTCCTCAGGGAAAGCCAGAGGCTTCACCGCCTGGCGGTGGCATTCTTCAGATTGCTTCACACTGTGCCTACGCGGAGCGACCGGCTGGCGGCACGTAGGCCTCAGGTTGTTGCCACTCTAAATGGCGGAATCAGGCGGCTGGCGGCACCAATCGATCTCTCGTCAGGGAAAGCTCTTGCGGGCAAGCTCCACGTGACCCACCATAGCATGTGGCAGGCTCGATGATTACCGACGCCTGTTGTCCGTCGTAGGCAGTGCACTGCTTGAGCACCCCGCCGTGCATGAGCTGGCATCTAACGATTCGTTACAGCTGACGGGCGGTCTTCGGAAGCTCGCTACGCTCGCACTTATCTGATCCGCCCGCAACTGAACTCAAGCGTTAGGTGGAGCCACTCTTTCGTATGCGCTCGGCCACACTTGCTACCTTCGCCGTCTGCCTTGCGACTGCTTGCTCTGTTACTGAGCAGCATGAAACGCGAGAGGCCTTCCGTGGACGTTGGGTGCACGCGCCATACGA
>JBGTNB010000169.1:0-4124 GCA_041743285.1 Gemmatimonadaceae bacterium | reverse complement strand
TGGCTCCCGAGCAGCGACAACTCCAGTGGAAGCGTGAGCGGCTCCAGGGTGCTGCCGTCCGTTCGCATCAGCGGTTGGCGCACGGCCAGTTCGAACCGGGAGCCGGACGCGCCTAACGTCACGGCCTGCACGATGACGTCCAATTCGCCGGAAGCTGTCGTGCCGACGCGAACGAGTGGGCGGCGCAGTCCGCCGGTGACGGTACGGACGGTGGCATCATCGGCGTTGAGCACCAGAGGGGCGCCGTCCGCCAGCATCCCGAAAAAGCGCGTCTTGGTGCGGATGTAGTGCTCCGGCGTCGGATGAAACTCCAGATGCTCGTCATCCACGAGATTAGTAAGGATTCCCATGGAGAATACCAGGCCGGCAACGCGCTCCTGCACGATTGCGTGAGTGGTCACCTCCATCAACGCCAGGCTGGCGTCCCGCTGCAGGAACGCCCTCAACGCCGAGTGAATCTGCGTCGCCTCCGGTGTGGTCATTCCGGTGTCATGCACATCGTCGCCCAACCGCACGCCAAGGGAGCCGATCACACCGGCCTGAAGTCCCGATTCGCGAAGAACGGCTTCGAGCAACTGCGCAGTCGACGTCTTTCCTAACGACCCGGTGATCCCGATGAGCGGCAGCGCGCGCGCCGGGAAACCGTGAAAGGCAGCGGCCAGTGCCGCCAGCGCACGTCGAGGGTTGCCACTGAGCAGAGTCGGCACACCCGGAACCGGTGCCGACCCGCAGACCGCCACCGCTCCCCGGTCGAGTGCCTCGGAGACATACGCCATACCCTGTCGCCGGGCTCCGGCAATGGCCACGAATAGCGCACCGGGCTCGAGCGTACGGGAATCCGTCGCGATCGACTTGATCTCCACATCTCGGCCGACCATTGGGAGGCCAACTGCCTGCGCAAGTTCGATCAGTTGCATCAGCCCGGTTCAGGAACAGGCAACAATGGCGTGTTCGGGTGCGATTCTCGCACTGTACACCCTCGGCTCTCACTCTTGACAGCCATTTTCACGTCGGTAGTATACTTGCCGCTTGGCCCCGTGCCGCAGATTTGGTGCAGGTCAAACGCTGTGCGACAGACTGCCCCCCATTAGGAGAGTACTAAGATGAAGCGCCTTACCCTTATTGCCGCAGTAATGCTGGTGGCCGCGTGTGCGTCTAACGACGACGCTGCCATGACCGACACCGGAGCCGCCATGACGCCGGCGCCTGCGGATACCGCCATGATGATGGACACCACGGACACCGGCATGGTACACGATACCACCACGCCGTAATTAGCATTGGCTTGATGCAAGAAAGGGCGCAACAACGTTGCGCCCTTTCTCGATTCCGCAGCTCGGGCTATCTCCTTCTGGAATGCTCGAGCTGCCAGCGGAAGGCTGCCGGAATGGCCTCCTCCGGACGAAACGGCGGATCCCACCCCAATTCGCGACGCGCGCGCTCCGATGTGAAGGGGTTGTCTCGCGACAGTGCCGGAACGATGCCGCTGGCATGGCCGGACATCTCCTGGCCTTTGACCAGCTGAACCGCGCCCTTCACCATTTTCATGGCCCCGCTCGCTGCCCAGAGCGGAACCGAGATGGTCTTTGCTCGCCGACCCAGTCCAAGCGCGCCCAGGCGGACGAAATCCGCCACGGATACGGGAAAATCGTTGGTCGTGTTATAGGCACGGCCCCCCGCCCCATCGACGCCTATCGCTCGCACGGCCGCATCGGCGACGTTCCCGGCGTGCACCATCGAGAGTATCGAATGTCCCCCTTCGATGAGCGGAATGAGCGGAAGGTCGAAAAGCTTTAGTGCACGGGGGAGGAACTGCCGGTCGCGCTCGCCATATATCCAATTGGGGCGCACGGCGGACGCCCAGATTTCGTTCCGGCGATGTGCGCCGAGGACCAGCTCCTCCGAGTCGCGCTTGCTTCGCGCGTAGTAGGCGTGCTCCGGAAGGGGAGCCAGGGCCGTCTCCTCATGGGTCAGCTCCGTTCCCCAGCGTGAGCTTCCGTATACGGCCACGCTGCTCAGGTGCAGCAACCGCGCGCCACTTTCACTCGCGGCGGCGATGATCGCATTCGTGCCGTCTATGTTGGTGGAGCGGAACGCTTCCCAACCGGCTCGTGGCGAAATGGCTGCGGCGGTGTGGAAGATCGCGTCACAGCCGGCCGCTGCCTGACTCACCGTTGTCGCGTCGCACACATCGCCCGGCACCATTTCGCCCGCACCTAACGGCTCGAGCCAGCGTGCGGCGGCCGGATCACGCACCATTGCACGTACCGTCCAGCCATCGCGCGCCAGCCGCGAGACAAGGTGCGAACCAACCAGCCCGGTGGCGCCCGTGACGAGCGCGCGGCGACTCACGGAAAGGGAAGAGAGACGACTTCGACGCGGCTCTCGCCCCCTTCCCATCGCGCGGCGAGCGTCGTGCCCATTTCCACTTCGCGCCGCACCATTGCCAGCGCGATGGCACCCAGTCGCGGCGATTGGACCGTACTGCGCACATCCCCGACGGCCTTGCCGGCTGAATCGTGCAGCGGTGCGTGCATGGGCGGAAGCTGCTCACCGCACAGCAGACCCCGCAGATGCCGGTTGACGTGTCCTCGGAAGTGGATGCGAGCAACGACTTCCTGCCCCACGTAGCACCCTTTGGTGAATGAGATTGCGTGCAACTCCTCGAAGTTCCCCTCCTGGGGAATGGTGCCGTCGTCGATGTCGAGCCCCCATTCCGGACGTCCGGCCTCCACGCGCGCGATTTCCCACGCCGCGAGCCCGACGGGTTTCGCGCCGGCCGATGCGAGAGTGGACCATAACGACTCGCGTATCGCAAGCGGCCCGACCAACTCGTACGTCTGATCCGACAGCTCCGGCACGCGCACCAGGTTGATCTGAGCGCCGTCGAAGGCGTGCTCACCGTTCGCGAACGCCGGAAGCTCGGCCAGGTCGCGCGAATCGATCTCGAGCGCCTTCCCGACCGCCCGGCGCGCCTGCGGTCCGGCAACGGCAACGTGCGTAGTCTCTGCCGACACGTCGCGGTACGGGGCCATCCGAGGATTGATGTACTTGCGCACCATCGCCACCCACCCTGCGTGCGCGCGTACGGGTGTATCGACCAGGAAGCGCTCCTCCTGAATCCGATGGATGCGGACGTCGGCGACGATCTTTCCCTTGGGAGAGAGCGCCGCGGCGTACAACCCCCGGCCGACTGGCAATGCGGCGACGTCGTTAGTCACCATTCCATTGAGCATCTCAGCGGCGCGAGGCCCTTCGATCTGCAGCCGCCCGCGAGCCTCGAGATCGACCGCGCCGGCCCCGGTTCGCAATTGCCCGTATTCGGCGCTCACATCGCCGTAATGCATAGCTACGGGGTGGCCGGCGATATCGGCGGTGCTCGCGGTGCCCGTCACTACGCGGAACGGAGTGGTCATACTACGGCCCCAGAAGCCGACAGCTCTCCAAAGCGGGCGAGTACTGCATGCGACGCGGCCGTCAGCGAAGGGATCGAGGCGACCGGCGCAATCCCTGGTCTGCCTTCGTAGCTTCCAACCGCAATGCATTTCACGCCGGCTGCCGAGGCGGAAGCAATCCCGATCTGCCCGTGCTCCAGTGCGAGCGCAGCCGCGGCACCGAATCGTAGCCGGTCGAGAGCCGTTTGATACGGGGCCGGGTGCGGCTTGCCGTGCAACGTGTCCTCCTCGGCGACGACGAACGCAAATGCATCGGCGAACGGGGATCCGGAGAGAAGCGCATCAGCTTCGCTTCGCCGGGCGCGAGTCACCGCCACCAGGCGTAGTTGCGCCGCCGCACCCGCCATGAAGCGCGCCGCACCTTCGGTGAGCGCCACCCCGCCAACGCTCACCGCCTCGAGAAAGAATCGAGATGCGGCCAGACCGAGCAGGTCGCTCAATGGAGAATCGCCACCCAAGCCCGCTGCCTTCGCGGCGGCGGAGGCGTCGGCCGGAACGATTGGCGGCTCGGCAGCGCTTGCGCGCCAGTCGTCAGGCAGCGTGCCGCCAACTTTGGCAACCGCCCGAACCATGGCCTCACGTCGCAGCGCGGCCGTATCGAACAGCACGCCCTCGAGCTCGCAGAGCAGTGCGCGCATCATGCCCTAAGGTAGGCGCGGCCGCCGCCGC
>JBGTNB010000168.1:0-2597 GCA_041743285.1 Gemmatimonadaceae bacterium | reverse complement strand
GTCCAGCAAGTCGAAAGCGACGGACAGAGCCGGCGCTCATCAGGTAGAGGCGCCCTCCGCACGCGGGCGATCCAAACTCGGTTGTCGCGGCGCCCGCGCCACAGTAGATCGCGCGAGTCGGCAGGCGAGAATGCGCTTGGTCGAGAGCGCTCGAAACGGCCCCTATTGCTTCGTGACTGCGCTCACTATTTGCGAGAGCGGGCATTTGGATGCTCCTACGGTCCACACAACGTTTCCTCAGGTGTTTTCGACTGAGATTGCAACTTTCGACCAACCGCGAGTGCTCATTACCGTAGTCATCTCCAGCTATAATCGCCTTCCGCTCCTGCGGCAGTGCCTTGCCTCCGTGGCGAGCCAGTCGCACCGGGATTGGGAGTGCCTTGTCTGCGACGATGGATCCACAGATGGAACTCACGAGTTTGTCCGCGAGCTTTCGTCCCGCGATCAACGATTCCGTCTGGTGCTCGGTCGCCGTTTTGGCCTTCCTGCCGGACCTCGCAATCGCGGCATTGCGGAAGCCCGGGGAGAGTGGATTGCGTTTGTCGACGACGACGACCTCTGGCACCCGGAAAAGCTCGCTCGGCAGGCGCAGGAGGTTGCCAAAGGTGAAGTCGATGCCGTCGCCACGGGACTCGTGATGTTCTCGGAGGATAAGGTTCCTCCCTGGCAGATTCACGATCCGACGGTTGGCACCGCATCTCTCAAACTTGAAGGGATTCTCCGGCTTCAGCGACCGTATCCCAGCACACCAACCAACCTTATTCGGCGCGATCGGCTGCTTTTAGTGGGCGGGTTCTCTGAGCATGCCGCGTATCGCGCGTTGGAGGACTATGACCTCTGGAACCGTCTTCAGGCACTTCCCGGTTTTCGGTGGGTGAACATCGGCGGGCCGCCACTTGCCGCTGCTCGAGAGGCGGGCTCTGACTCAATCTCCTCGTGGAATCGACTTCCGTCACCCGAGTATGTGCGGCAACGCTGGGCCATTCTCGAAATCTTCACTAGAATCCTTGCAGCTGAGCGCGAGTCGCTATCCGGCTCACTGCCAGTTCTAAGATTATCGTTGATCGATATTGCTGATGAGTGCGCGAATCGAAGCCGACTTCTCGGATGGAGGGGTCCTGCTGTATTCGCGTATGGGCTTGCGGCACGACTCGCTAATGCCTCGGGTGATCGCGCCGGCGCGGTGAAACGCGCCATCCGCGCAGTTCGGTTCGGCATGCTTGGACGGGCATCCGAGCCCGGAGCGATGCCTGATAGTGTCCCGCTACTGCAATCGCGAATTGGCCGGTATAGCAACGCGTTTCTTGCCGGTAAGACGGTTCGAGAAAAACCTCTCCCTATTTCACCTGACGGCAATTGGTCCTCGCTGATGGAGAGACGGAGATCAGCAGAGCGGTGAACATGTAGATAACTCTCGAGGACGTTCCCGCCCCACGAGAACGTCTGCCGCGCACTTGCGACGTGCACGCCAAATCCAAGGTAGCTGATGCGCCTGTACCCACTCCGCCCCGTTTGCCTGAGCGCGCTCACCCTCGCGTTCGTTCTCCCCGCACGCGCTCAGCAGCCAGCCCTTTCGGACCACGCAATCCAGTCCGCCATAACCGCGCGCGTCGAGTCGGGATTCAGCACCGGCATCGTCGTCGGCGTCCTTCGCCCCAACGGATCGCGAAGCTACCTCACCGCCGGCTCCAGCGGCCGCACCGATCTCCCACTGGACAGCCAAACCGTCTTCGAGATCGGATCCATCACCAAGGCGTTTACTGGCACCTTGCTAGCGCAGATGGTTACCGCTGGCGACGTGGGCCTCGATGATCCTGTCCAAAGCCACCTCCCAGCTACTGTCACGGTGCCTTCACGAGGCGGAAGGCAGATCACCCTCCTCGACCTCACAACGCACACCTCGGCCCTCCCCCGCTTGCCAGGGAATTTCAAACCCGCCGATCACGCGAACCCTTACGCTTCGTACACCGAGGGCGAGCTGTTCACGTTCATATCTGGATACTCGTTGAAGCGCGACATCGGCGCTCAGTACGAGTATTCCAACCTCGCGGTGGGGCTTCTCGGAAACGCTCTCGCTCGCAAGGCAGGAGCGAGCTATGAAGAGACACTGATAGAGCGCGTCATCGGGCCGGCGGGCCTCGATGACACACGGATTACGCTCACCCCATCGATGCGCCAGCGGTTGGCGCAAGGCCACGATCGCGGGGGCAATCCCGCGTCGAATTGGGATATTCCTGCGCTCGCCGGCGCCGGCGCCTTGCGGTCAACGGCCAAGGACATGCTCGATTTTCTCGTAGAGAACGTATCCCCAACTGCGCCTCTGGCCGAGGCCTATCGCCTAGCGCGGGAGCCGCAGCGCCAGGCAGCAGCCGGCATGAACGTTGGGCTCGGCTGGCACATTAGAGAGGCTGGCGACCGGGCAATCGTCTGGCACAATGGCGAGACCGGCGGATATCACTCCTTCGCCGGTTTCGATCCGGAGACTGGCCACGCCGTAGTGGTGCTCTCCAATTCCGCATCGAGCATCGACGACATCGGCTTTCACATTCTCGATTCGACATTTCCGCTCGTGGCGTCTCGCTCGATGAGACCGATAG
>JBGTNB010000167.1:0-2542 GCA_041743285.1 Gemmatimonadaceae bacterium | reverse complement strand
CCCTGCCAGCGCGGCTGCGTTACCCGCTCGTACTTTTCGAGCCTCAACGCCACCCTCCCAGCGGCGAGTGCGACGGGACGCCTGACGCTGCGCCCACACAGTATCGTGCACACCGTGGTATACGACGCCAAATCAGGGCGCGTCTCCGGTGTTCGCGTCATAGATGCCGTTACTAGAACGGAGCACGAGTTTCGCTCCCGAGTCGTATTTCTCTGCGCATCGGCATTGGAGAGCGTGCGGATTTTGTTCAACTCCGAGTCGCCGAGTTTTCCGAACGGCCTGGCCAACGGCAGTGGAGCGCTGGGGCTGGGGATCATGGATCACATCAAGCGAGGAGGCGCCAACGGCGTCATTCCAGGGTGGGAGGATCGCACGACGATCGGCAGCCGTCCTAACGGCATCCTGATTCCCCGGTTCAGGAATCTGGATCAGCGCAGCAGCGGACGTGATTTCATTCGCGGCTATCAGTTCCAGGGGGGCGCGGGCCGTATCGGCTGGCGGGGTCGCGTGCGCGAACCTGGGATCGGCGCGGCATTGAAGGCGCGGCTCACCGCGCTCGGACCCTGGGATATGTCTCTTGCCGGCTTCGGCGAATCCCTCCCGCGGGACGAGAATCGCGTCACGCCGCACCCGGTGCAGCGAGACTCCTGGGGTATTCCAACGCTCCACATCGACGTCGAGTGGAGTCCTAACGACTTGGCGATTTTTCGCGACATGACCGAGAGCGCCGCCGAGATGCTCGAAGCGGTGGGTGCCAAAGACATATCTCGCTGGACCGAGCCGAGCGTGCCTGGCAACGCTAATCACGAGATGGGAGGCGCTCGCATGGGCCGCGACAGGCGAACTTCAGTCCTGAATGGCTGGAACCAGGCGCACGAAGTGCCCAACTTGTTCGTCACCGACGGCGCCTGCATGACATCGAGTGCCTGCCAGAATCCGTCGCTCACCTACATGGCGCTCACCGCGCGCGCGGCGGCGCATGCTGTCGATGCCATCAACCGCCGGGAGCTGTGAGCCGCGTCGACAGAAGCGCGCCAACGATGCGCCGGGTCGAAGGCGCTGTCGATCGCCGAAGTGCGCTCCGCAGCCTGGCCGCTGTGGTAGCCGCGCCGATGTTCTCGCGCGGCGGCATGGCCTTTCTCCAACCGCGCAGGCTCGATCGCATCGGTCTCGCACTGTTCACCGTGAATAGTCTGACGGGCCGTGACTACGAGCGAACGCTGCAGCAGGTAGCCGGCATCGGCTACCGCGACGTGGACATGTACATTCACGATTCGAGGCGCGAGCCCACCAAGACCCGAATGATGCTCGATCGCGCCGGCCTTTCGTGCCCGTCGGCCCGCGTGGCTACTCCGGCGCTATACCGCGGCTGGAACCGTTACCTGGATGCGGCGAATACGTTAGGTGCACGCTGGATCACGCTCGCCAACGTACCGTACGAGGAACGGATCCGATTGCAAGACTGGCACGAGATAGCCGATGTGCTGAACACGGCCGGCGAAGCGGCGCGCCGCCAGGGCTTGACCCTGTGCTACCACAATCATGCGTTCGAGCTGGAGCCGTTGGAGGGGAGAGTCCCGCTCGATCTGCTGCTGGAATCGACCGACCCGGAACTCGTCAGGCTCCAGATGGACGTATACTGGATGGCACGAGGAGGGCGCAACCCGGCCGCCGAGATCCGGCGACTGGGCTCGCGTGTGGCCACGCTACACCTGAAAGACATGGATGCCACCCCAGAACGGAGAATCACTTCGGTTGGGCGTGGAACGATCGACTTCCGTGCCGTGCTGGCCGCCGCTGCCGAGGCGAAAGTTCGCGACTACTTCGTCGAGCAGGACGCGCCGGCCGACCCTCTGGAGGCGATCCGCTCCAGCTATGCGCATCTCGCACAGCTGGAGTTCTAGGAGATTACCATCGCGCGCCCAGCGGAGCGCACCGCTTCGCAAACCATGGGAACTGCAGCATGGAGTCAACGATGACGCAAGCGACGCTTCAGAATCAGAAGAAGATCATCTCGAACCAGAAGGTGATCGTCAGGAACCAGAACAAAATCCTTCGTAACCAGAACGCCATCATGAAGAATCAGAAGCAGATCCTTTCGAATCAGGGCAAGATTCTCCGGAAGTAGCTGTCACTCATGCGGAGCCATCTCCACACGGTACGATACCGCGCCATACATGAGCTGCCGAGTCGTCAGGACCGACGCCCAGCCCGTGAGAGCGTTACCGCGCAGCCGGAGCGTAAGCACGACCGGATGGGAGCCCGCGGCGAATGGGCCCGCGGCATCGGCTCCGAGAATCTCACCCTCGAACCGGGCCGTCATTCGCCCGTCCTGCTCATCCTGGATCCTAACGGCGAGCGCGGCTTCGGGCTGGCTGCCCAGCCGCGCGCGGGCAGATCCGCTGACCGGAATGTCGAGCGCGAGTGGAACTGAGTCGCCGTGCACGAGGATCGTTCCGGTCCAGCGTCGGGCCAGAGCCGCCGGACGCGGCCGGTCGTCGGCACCGGCGGCGCCACCCCCAGATCGGAAGAGCACACGTCT
>JBGTNB010000166.1:0-2059 GCA_041743285.1 Gemmatimonadaceae bacterium | reverse complement strand
CACGTACCCGGAGCACTTCGAGATCCGACGCGTGTCGACGAATGGGGGCATTCGCTGGAACAAGCGCTGGGTGAACGTCTCGCATATCCTGGCGGCGCTGCCCGTCGGATTAGAGCCCCTCGCCAGTGGTACCTGGAATGTTTTCTTCGGGCCGATTCACCTCGGCTGGCTCGACGAACGGGACTATCGGATTCACGACCGCCGAGGACGGACCCAGAGAGAGAACCACCTGTTACCCATCAGGTGATAACACCTGTTACCCATCACCTGAGATGTTCAAGGCTGCCGTGTTCAGAGTGAGGTCACAGTACTCAAAGCGGCCGTCACGCCGAACCCGCGTCCCCACCTGTATTGCAAGCGGCTGCCGGAAAATGGGCCCAGCATACACACACGTGTGAAACTCGCCCCGCTCGCCACAGGGGTCGACCGTCGCCGGCAGCTCGGCCAGGAGCGCCGCATCGAAATCCCGGCCGGCAAACTCGGCCCCGAGTTGAGTGGTGTCCACGCACGTCAAAATGGCGCGATAGCCAGCGCCAACGAAGTCGCGCGCGAGCGCCGCTGTGTCCCGCCCCCACAGCGGGAACACTGGCGTCCAGCCGAGCGGGGGCAGCAGACGCTCACGATAGGCTCGCACGTCTTCAAGGAAGAGATCTCCGAACGCCAGGTGCCGTACGTCGGGGTGCTGCTGGCGCAGGACTGCCAGGGCGGCCGCCAGCGCCTCCTCATAGACCAGGTTGCTCGCCGCTGCGGGAATTATCGCCTCCACGAGCGGAAGCCCAAGCGCCACGACCTGGGCGTCGAGCACGGCGCGGCGAATGCCGTGCATGCTGATCCGGTCATAGTCGCGCGTCATCGTGGTGACCAGGGCGACGACTTCCACGGTCGGGTCGGCACGTAAGGCCGCCAGCGTGAGACTGCTATCTTTGCCGCCGCTCCACGCAAGAGCTATCGGGCGTACGTCCACCAGTGAACCTCCAACGCCACGAATTCTTTCCAGTCTGCCTAACGGATTGCTAATCAGCTGCAAACGACCCCTTGAAAATCTATGGTTCTTATCGCCTGACGGAGGACCGGACTCGGGCGGAGCTTAGGCGAGCCCGCGTTTGTCGGCTGCATTAGCGTGTTAGACGTCAGGGCCCGCGCGATGCTAGATTGTGGGAGTCCTCCCGCCTATGGAGCCTGGTATGCAACTGCAACTTACCGCCGTGTTTCGCAAAGTCCCCGAGGGGTATATCGCCTTCGTCGAGGAACTGCCGGGCGCCAATACGCAGGGCGCCACGCTCGACGAGGCCCGGGCGAATCTGCGCGAGGCCGTGGAACTCACCCTCGAAGCCAACCGGGCCTTGTCCGAGGAGGATTTGGCCGGCGCTGACGTCATCCGTGAGCCGCTCAAACTGACAGCGTGAAGCGGCTCGATCTCCTGCGTCATCTGGAGCAGCACGGGTGCGCACTCTTCCGTGAGGGCGGTCGGCACTCGGTCTACGTCAATCGCGCCGCTCGGAAATCCGCGACTGTTCCTCGCCACCGTGAAATCAACGAGTTCCTCGCCCGCAAGATCTGCAAAGAACTCCAGATTCCCGTGCCCTGACGCCTAACGGACCGCGCATCAGCTGCGGCGACTTGTCGGCTTGGACTCTATCCTACGATCCGTTGACCTGAAGCGCCGTCGGCTGCAAGCGCTTGTTAGGCCGCCGGCTCCGCGACACTACTCCGTATGCACCTGCCGAGCCACGATTGTCTCTTCCTCACCGAAGATTGGCCAACTGCCGAGCTGCGCTCTGAATTGGTTCACTTTGTCGTTGAGGCGTGATGGGAAGAGCTGAAGGACTCCCTTGGTCTTAGGCTCCTCGATGAGTCAATGCCTCAACTAAGTACTCGATCGTTGCAGTAGAACGTATTGTGCAGCTCGTCGAATTCGGGTAGCGGCGGCACCGTCTTCTATCCGCAGCTCTGCAGCCCTGGCAGCGACTTCGTCCCGAACCTCAGTAACCGGCCTCCTGAATTGGAAGTTCTCGCGTTTTATCAAGGATCGAAAGCACCGCAGAAATTCGCGCTATCC
>JBGTNB010000165.1:0-7796 GCA_041743285.1 Gemmatimonadaceae bacterium | reverse complement strand
GGCCGAGGCGGGCGACTCCACCCTGCGCGTCGCGATCGTGAGTAGCGCACTAGCCAGGCGCATCTGGGCGGGCGAGGATGCGATAGGGAAGTACATCAGATTGGGTGGACCGGACGGGCCGTGGAGGGAGGTCGTGGGCATCGCCGGCGACATTCGGCACACCGGACTCGACGCCACCGAAACGCTGCAGGCATACGTCCCCGAGCGTCAGTGGCAGTGGGCGGGTACGGTGATGGCTCTTGTGGTGAGAACGACGGGCGATCCCGCCGCGATGGCCGGCGTCGTTCGTGACGCGGTGCGGAGCGTGGACCCGCTGCAGCCGATTGCGAAGGTAGCGACCATGGATCAGGTGGTCGCGCGCTCGACCGCACAGCGGCGGCTTGGTCTTCTTCTGTTCGCGGCCTTCAGCTCCATCGCGCTGGTGCTCGCATTCGTGGGGATCTATGGCGTACTGGCCGGTTCGGTGGCGGAGCGAACGCGCGAATTTGGGCTGCGGAGCGCCATGGGCGCCACGCCGGGTGCGATCATCAGGCTGGTGTTAGGCCAGGCGGGGCGGCTGGCGGGCATCGGCATCGTGATCGGCATTGCCGGTGCGCTTGCAGTGTCGAGCTATGTGGGCGCGCTGCTCTATGGGATCGAGCCGACCGACCCGGTCACGGCGGTCGTCGCCGTAGCCGCAATAGCGGGAATCGCCCTTGCGGCATGCCTCATTCCCGCGCGGCGCGCCGTGAGGGTGGATCCGATGGTGGCGTTGCGCGCGGAGTGACGTCCATGGCCCGTGATCCGCGGCCGTCTATTCCCGCGGCGATGGCGTGGTTGGCTTGCTGACTCCTGTCGCGAAATACGATCCCGGCGCAGGCAGGACGACTTGACAGAAATCCGCCGCGATGTTTGCCTTCGCGCACGTCGGTCACCGATTACGTGACCGCGCCACCTCATGCCGTTCCACGAAATGATAAACATCCGGATGGTGCAGTTACTCGGACGGCTCCGCGGTGACGACACCGCGACCGCCTGCCTCGTGCCCATCCGGCGAATTTCGTAGCGCGCTCCAGCGCACATAACGAGGCCGAGGGCACGCTCCAATGCGCGCTCTCGGCCTTCTGCTTTTATGGGCTGGCCGTGGGTGCGAGGCGCACCCGCGGCCGCTTTGCGTCCCCTTCAATTACAACGATCGTGACTCTTCTCGTTCAATGGCACCTATACATCGGCCGGCTCAACCGGCAAGCCGTAGTTGGGACCCGGTCGCCGGGTGGTACGCGGGATGGGCAGGCGCGCGGGGGAGCGAGCATCATCGCCACCTGGCGATCCCCGCCCTGCTCGAGCTTCTCGAGCCCGTAGCCGGCGACCGCATACTCGATGTCGGCTGCGGCCCCGGTGCACTCGTGCCTCACGTGAGCAAGGCGGGCGCACGCTACACTGGTATCGATGCCAGCCGTAAGCTGCTGGCGTTCGCGCGCCGGCACCACGGCGCGCGGGGTCAATTTGTGTTAGGCGACGCGACGCGCCTGGCCGAATGCGGCGCGCTCCGTGCAGGCTCGTTCGACGCTGTTGTCTTTTTGCTGAGCATCCAGGACATCGATCCACTGGATCGTGCGATCGATTCCGCCAGGTGGGCGCTTCGCGCGGGTGGCCGGATCGTCATCCTGATGATGCATCCCTGTTTCCGCGTTCCGCGGCAGAGCGGTTGGGGATGGGATCCCGGCCGCAAGCTGCAGTACCGCCGCATCGACCGGTATCTGACGCCATTGGCGGTCCCGATGAAGCGTTATGGTGGCGGCCGGCGTGGCGCGACCCGCAGCTACCACCGTCCGCTGATGGACTACGTCAACGGACTTGCGGGCGCGGGCATCCTCGTCGACCGGCTCCGGGAGCTTCCTACGTATCGCATTGGTTCGCCGGCTCACCCTGGGCGGAGTTGCCAAAAGGCCGATAGCGAAATTCCACTCTTCCTCGGAATGCGTGGCATGTGCCATCGGAAGGGTTGATGGCTGGCGCTTGTCGCGCTTTCGGCCGCCAGGAGTCAACTGCCGCCGAATGGCGAACATCTCTCTGCGTCGAGGAACTCATCGCGAGCATCCGGACGCCGGCAGAAGTCCATGATTTTAGGCAGGGCGGCTGCCAGACCAGCACTCGTCGCCCTAAATTGCGTAGCATGCGCGACACCCTTCCCGACGCCGAGCTGGTCCGGCGTGATGCGGTTCGCCGCCTCGATCCGCGCGAGCGCCTTCGTCAGGCTTTCGAGCTGAGCGATACGCTCAGGAGACTGCGCAATGCGGATCGCATCAAACGCCCTGAGGAGTCGCCATCGGCCGAGTCAGATCGCCCCGACGGTCTCGATCATTCACGGTGACCAGTGCGGAGGTGCTGCGCCACATCGCCGAGGCGCTGGACTCCGTCGGTATTCCATTCATGCTGACCGGCGCCTTCGCTGCGGCTTACCACGGCGTTCCCCGCGCGACGCTAGGCATCGATCTCGTCATCGACGCGACCGAACTCCAACTTCGCACACTCGTCGACAGGCTGGGTCAGGCGGAGCAGTACGTCTCCCTGGAGGCGGCGCTCGAGGCGCGTGCGACCCAAAGCCTGTTCAACGTCATCGACCCTCGCTCGGGCTGGAAGGTGGATCTGATCATTCGAAAGGACCGTCAGTTCAGCAGTGAAGAGTTTGCTCGGCGCATTCCCGTGACTTTCGATGACATCCAGCTCAGCGTTGCCTCGCTCGAGGACGTGATTCTCAGCAAGCTGGAATGGGCCCGGCTCGGCGGTTCGGTACGCCAGCTCGAGGATGTCGCCGCTCTGCTGCGCGTCAGAGCGCCGGATCTCGACATGGAGTATCTGCTTCGTTGGATTCCCGCGCTCGACGTCGGAGCGCAGTGGGAGGCGGCGAAGCGGCAGGTCTAGGGCGCCGAGGCGCATTACGCGGGGCTGGTCAGGCCGGCGGGCCGGGTGCAAACCAGTATCCCCAAGAACGTCAATTAGTGCGGTTGGACAGCAAGCGACCCACGCAGTCGGATATCCTTCGATGAGGCGCCGACCATAACGCGAAACGCCCCCGGCTCGACCACCCACCGCATGCCGCCGTCCAGCATGCGCAGATGCTCGGGGCCCAATGGGAAGGGCACCTCTCGCGCCTCCCCGGGGGCGAGATGGATCCTGGTGAAGCCTCGGAGTTCCATCACCGGACGGGCGACCGAAGCGAGGATATCGCGGATGTAGAGTTGTACCACTTCATCACCCGCCACGCTGCCGGTGTTCTTCACTGTGAGCCTGACGATTGTCGAACTGTCGGGCGCCACGGTTGCCGGCTCGATCGACAGGTTTGAGTACTCGAACGTCGTGTAGCTGAGGCCGAAACCGAACGGGAACAGCGGCAGCCCGGTGAGGTCGACGTAGTCGTCGCCGCGCCCGGTCGGCTTGTGGTTGTAGATGAGCGGAAGCTGCCCCTCGGCCATCGGAAAAGTGACCGGCAGCCGCCCGGCCGGGTTGTAATCGCCGAACAGCACGTCGGCCACGGCGTCGCCACCCGCCTCGCCGGGATACCAGGCGTCCAGCACCGCCGCGACTTGGTCGAGCCAGGGCGTCATCGTTATTGCGCTGCCGCCGATCAGCACAACTACCACCGGCGTCCCGGTCGCCGTGACGCGTTCGATCAGCTCTTCCTGATGACCGGGTAGCCGTAGAAAGGCGCGGTCGCGGAACTCACCCTCTTCTATCCCGGCGACGACTATCGCCACATCGCTCGTGCGCGCTACCGCGACGGCGCTGTCGATGTGTGCTTGCCAGTCGCCGGACACGCCGGCGTCCCAGACCAGCTTTACGCGGGCGTTGCCGGTGCTTTCGTAGTACTGCAGTTCGATCTCGTGCAGGGAGCCTGGCGCTAGCGTGACTTCGGCCATGTGCGTGCCGTACGACTGCTTGCGCCACCTGTCGATCAGTATCGAATCGTCCAGCCAGAGGCGCCAGCCGTCGTTGCCCTCGACGCCGAGCCGCCTGACGCCGCCCGGTGGCACAATGATCGTCCCGGTCCACCGAACCGAGTACCAGTCGAACGGGATGCCCCGCCCCGGGGAATTGAGCGTCCAGCCAAAATCCACTTGTGGATCGGCGCGCGTGAACCGCGGCGTACCGGCGAAACGGTTGTTGTCGAAGTAAGCGCCGATCAGGCCGCGCTCTGCGTCGCCACGCCTAACGCCGAGGAACTCGGTTGGGACTACGACGTGGGTCGGGGAGAGTCGCCCCGGTCCGGCGGCGTAGCGAACGGTCGCCCTGGATCCGAGCCGCGAGCGGATGGCATCCAGAATCGGCACGCCCTTCGCACCCGGCGCAGTATACCCGCCCAGCCGCGCCTCGGCAGCATCGGTTCCGATGATGGCGATCGACTGCAAGGAATCGGACAGCGGCAGCACGTTGCCCTCGTTCCGCAGCAGCACTATCGACGCACGCGCCGACTCTCGAGCGAGGGCGAGGTGATCGGCATGCCGGTTCCAGTGCGCCGCGCTATCAGCGTTCACGTAACGATCCTCGAACAACCCGAGCTGGAGCTTCGCCCGCAGCACGCGCGCGACGGCGGCGTCGACCACCGAGTCGGCGATCAGCCCGCGTCGAAAGGCGTCCAGATACGGCCGGTGCTGCTCGTACGTCGACTGGAAAATCACGTCGAGGCCGGCCTCCAGCGCGTGTTTGGCCGCGCTTGCGGTGTTCGCCTCGGTATGATGGAGTACGGTCGCGCCGCCGGTCGCCGCCGCGTCGGAAATAACGAAGCCGGTGAACCCCCAGTCTCCTTTCAACGTGCCGTTCAGCAGCGAGCTGTTCTGCGTGGCCGGCGAACCATCGACCGAATTGTAAGAAGTCATCACCGATCGTGCGCCCGCCTGGTCGATGGCCGCGCGAAACGGCGGGAAATGAATCTCCTCGAGCAGCCGTGGACTCAGATCGATCGGGTAGCTATCCCGGCCGCCATCGCCGACGTTTGCCACGAAGTGCTTTGGTGTGGCGATGATCCCCGCCTGCTCGAACGCGCGTACGAACGCACGCCCTAACGCCGAGGTGAGGTACGGATCTTCGCCGTACGTCTCCTCGACCCGTCCCCATCGCACGTCGCTGGCGATGTTGACTACCGGCGAAAGCACCTGGCGCACTCCGCGGCTCCGCGTCTCGTGGGCGATGGCGCCGGCCACGCGCCGAACGAGCGCGGTGTCCCAAGTGGCGGCGAGCGCGATTGCCTGGGGAAAGATTGTCGCGCCCTCTCGCGTCAGGCCGTGCAGCGCTTCGTCGAACGGGATGATCGGGATGCCGAGTCGAGTCTGTTCGACGAAGAATCGCTGGATGGCGTTGATGCGTGATGCGTGCGGCCCAGCGGCTTCGGCCCACCGGCCGCTCGATTCGGCGGAGATCTGAAGCCCGAACGCGCCGTTGCGGTAGTCGTGCGTCGAGTCGTCGAGGCTGCCCGGGGTCATGTACAGCTGCCAGAATTTTTCGTCGAGCGTCATGCGGCCGATCAGGTCGCGCACTCGCGCGTCGATAGCGAGGGCGGAATCGCGGTAGGGAACCGGCGCCTCACGCTGAGCGCTCAGTGGTTGCGCGAGGAGAAGCGCGGCGAGCAGGGGACTGGGGGGAAGGGTGACGCTCGCCGCGCGCGTCAGGTGCCTGGCGATCATACCACGCTGGCGCCGCCGCTCAGCGGCGGCGGCCATCATAAAGCGCGAAATTACTGATTCGCGGCGCATCGAGCGCCGAGTCGAGGGTGAGCCTGATGCGGGTAGTCTGCGCGGCGGGTACACGATGGAGGCGCTTGTATCCGATGGTGGTGCCGCGAAGGAGTGGGGCCCAGGAGCCTTCGTGCCAGATCTCAAGCGAGTGCGCCGCGATGTGCTGGCCGTGCGCTATCGCTTCCTGAATGCAAATCGTGTCGAATGCGATTGGACGTGGCCACGCGAGCTCTAACCACGGCCGCTGAGTTGAGGTAACAGGCCCCGTAGCCCAGTGCGTGTCAGGATCGCCGTCAATCACGCGATCGGCGCCGTTCGCGCGATCGTTATGAGCGCTCGCGCGCGTGCGCGCCGTCGCCGCGAGGTTCGTCGCGAAAATCCCGCGGAGCTGCTCGCCTAAGCCGGCCAGGGCGCCCACATCTCTTTCGTGAAATAGTCCGCTGGTTGTCGGCGGCACATTGAGCAGCATTCCGGCGTTGCGCCCGACGCTCCCGAAGTACAATTCCACCAGATTGTCAGGCGAACGGACCTCCGAATCCTGCGCCGGGTGCCAGAACCACCCCGGACGGATCGAGACGTCGGCTTCTCCCGGCCGCCAAACCGAGCCTTGCGGGTCGCCGTGCTGGAGTGCGCGCGTGATGTGATCGCCGCTCATCCCGGGATACGGCACCTCGGCGGGATCGACCGTGCACCAGTTCGGGTCACCGGCGATTCCGCGCTCGTTGCCGATCCAGCGGATGTCCGGACCGGCGTCGGAGAACATCAGCGCCTCAGGCTGAAGCTGGCGAACGGTGCGATGTATTCGCGGCCAGTCGTACTCCTGCCGCTTGCCGTTAGGCCCTTCTCCGTTGGCGCCGTCGAACCAGACCTCCACCAGCGGCCCGTATCGTGTGAGCAGCTCGGTGAGCTGGCGGGCGTACAGATCGTTGTAGGCCGGCGAGTCGCCATACGATGGCTCGTGCCGGTCCCACGGAGAGAGATAGAGCCCGACGCCCATGCCCGCGGCGCGGCACGCGTCGACCATCTCGCGGACGACATCACCCTTACCTTCGCGCCACGGGCTGCTCTTCACCGAGTGCTCGGTGGTCTCGGTAGGCCAGAGGCAGAAACCATCGTGATGCTTGGCGGTGAGGATCATCGTACGAAACCCGCCAGCCCTGGCCGCACGGACCCACTGCCCGGCGTCGAGCCGCTCCGGATTGAAAATCCGGGGGCTCTCGGTACCATCTCCCCACTCGCGATCGGTGAAGGTATTGATGCCGAAGTGCACGAACACCGCCAGCTCGTCCCGTTGCCAGGCAAGCTGTGCGGCCGATGGAACTGGGCGCGCGACGGGCCAATGGGCCGCTATGCGCCCCGCGAGGTGCGTTGGCCAGGAGCGACCGGCAGCGAGTGCGGCCGCGGCCGACGTCAGGAGCTCACGACGATTCATGATGCCTAGTATGTATCTGAACGTGATGCAACGCTATCTCCCGGCCCTTGACGTACGTGAGCTAACAGAAGAAATCTCGCCTTGTCTCCATCCTGGTCGACAATTTTGAATTTTCTCACGCTCCTGAAGCAGCTGCGGAGTTAGCCACGAATTAGCCGGGACGAGAGGATGAGCAAGACTGGTGCGAAAACAGGCAAGCGCGACGAGCGCGAGACTCTCACGATCGCCGGCCGCGAAGTCGCCATCTCCAGCCCCGGAAAGGTGCTCTTTCCCGACGCCGGGTACACCAAGCTCGATCTCGTCAACTATTATCGCGCGGTCGCCGAGGGCGCGTTGCGCGGCGCTGGTGGCAGGCCTAACGTGATGGTGCGCTACCCGAACGGCATCGCCGCCGACTTCTTCTACCAGAAGCGCGCGCCGGCGTCGCGCCCGCCATGGATCGAGGTGGTTTCGCTGCACTTTCCCTCGGGACGGACCGCGGAGGAGGTCGTCCCGCGCGACGCGGCCGCGCTCGCCTGGCTCGCCAACCTCGCCTGCCTGGAGCTGCACCCGCACCCCGTTCGCACCGACGACCTCGATCACCCCGACGAGCTGCGCGTCGACCTCGACCCCGTTCCAGGCGTGCAGTGGTCCCAGGTGCGCGAGGTCGCCCG
>JBGTNB010000164.1:0-8733 GCA_041743285.1 Gemmatimonadaceae bacterium | reverse complement strand
GCTCGGCATGGCGGTGACCGTGCTGAACATCGTTTTCAACGTGATCCTGATTCGCGGACTGGGTCCGATTCCGGCGTTCGGTACCGCCGGCGCGGCGATGGGCACGGTGATCGCGTCAGGCATGGTTGGGCTGTACGCGCTCATCAAGCTCAGGAGCGGCGACTGGATGGTCAGGTTCCCCCGGGGCGGGCCAAAGGGTCCGGATTGGCGGGTGATTCGCGCGCTGTTCAAGTTCGGCCTGCCGACCGGCATCCAGGGAATCGCGATGAACCTGGGTGGCGTACTGCTGCTGGCGTTCATCGGCTCGCTCCCGCAGAGTGCCGCGGCGCAGGCGGCGTTTGCAGTCTCGTACACGCAGCTGTTCTCGCTCATCACATGGACGACGGTGGGACTGATGAGCGCCGCCGCGACCGTAGCCGGTCAGAACCTCGGCGCCAAGCACCCAGATCGTGCCAACGAAGCGGTGCACGTGGCCGCACGCATCGGCCTTGCCAGCGCGGCGGCCATCGGCGCCCTGTTCCTCCTGATTCCGCAGCAGCTTCTGGCAATCTTCGGAATGGACGACCCCGTTGCCGTCGCGCTGGGTGTGCAGCTCCTTCGCGTACTGAGCCTATCGGGACTGTTCATCGCCGTCGCGCTCACCTATACCGGCGGGCTGCAAGGCACCGGTGACACCAAGAGCCCTCTCTACATCTCGATCGTCTCGCAAATCGTTGTCCCGTTAGGGATCTGCTACTTCATTCAGCAGACCTCCACGCTGGAACCGATGGACATCTGGATTGCAATTCTGCTGGGTCATGCGACGCGCTGCGTGTTGAGCGTGCTGCGGTTCAACCAGCAGAAATGGAGGGAGATTCTAGTGGATATCGGGTGATGGGACTGAGATGAGAGATGCGAAATGCGAGGAAAAACCCCGGCTTCAGGTTTTCCTCGCATTTCGCATCTCGCATCTCCGTTTACCTTCCCTCCACCCCCACCGTCATCCTCCTCCTGTCCCACGCCAACACGAGCGTCGCGCGTTTGCCGGTGCCCGGTTCTACTGAGATTGTGAAATGCTCGACAGGCTCCTGCGTCGGAATCGTCGTCATGTCGATGCGCGCGAGCTCGTGGCTGGCGTCGAAGGCGGTGCCGGCGAGAGGCCGGCCGTCGCGCATCATCTCTTTGTTGATGATGAGTTTTGTGCCGCTCTGCGTCGGAAGCGTGAACAGGGTGTAGGAGCCGGCGGGCACCCGAACGCCGCCGATCGTCAGGTCGGCGCTCGTCCGCATGACGGTCGCCGCATTCGCGCCCGTTCGCCACACCTCATTGAAGGGCACCAGCTCGCCCCAGATGTTGCGTCCACGCACGCCGGGCCGACTGTAAACCACACTGATCTGCGCGGTCCCAACCCTGGCTTCAAGAGAATCAAGCGGGGACAGCATTCCCATCGTCTTGCCCTGCTTGTCGAGCGAGTCCCAACGGGCCGCGACGGCGTTGATGTCCACCGCGGGCAGTCGTTCGACCCGGGTACCGTTATGCTGGTACAGGCTGTGGATCCGGCCGTCCGCACCAACGCTGGCGCGATATGTGAGGAATGGCAGCTCGAAGGTCATGGAGTCGGCGCCCACCTTGCGAACCGTTACCGCCATTGCGCTCCCGCCGACGCTGAGGAACTGTACTCGTGCGCTGTCCTCACCGGATGCGCGCAAGCGCATGGCGGCTATCTCGTAAGGCAGCCATGAATCCGGCAGCGAGGGTACCATCGTCGGCCGGGCGGCGACAGCGCGCGTCCGGGTGCTGTCGCCTTGCTTGGTCGCGACCGTCGCACTATCGGCTCCGGCAAAGCGGAGGGTGACGCTCGACAGGAGCGGAGCGTCGACCGGCGCGCCAATCTGATGGTGCATATAAATCACGGTTCCGATCTCGCCACCCGGGCTCAACTCCAGATGCGTGTGACGAAGACTGGTGCGTGGCACGTGGAGCACCTGCTCCACATTGTACGCACCGCCGCGGCGCTGAAAGCGCTCGACGGTCAACGTGTCTTTTCCAAGGCGAGCGATGAAGGCACCGCTGTGCGTTTCGGGAACGCCTGCGGGGCGTTGCTGCGCCGGGAGCATGGCGGCGAAACACACGAACAGAGCAAGGGAAATCAGGCGGGACATCAGTCGTCTCCATTAAGAAAATTTCTCTAGCCGCAACATTAGAAGAGCCGCGACGAAGTGCAGTCTGCCTCAACTCCATTCAACATTCTGGATTGAGTCATTGCTGGCCCGGCGGCGCTCTGAGGGGCCGAGGTCTCAATAGCATGCCGACACCCAATAACAGAAAGGACGCGAGCCAGCAGTAATATCCCGCTTTCAGCGCTACCGGCGAGATCACGAGCCATTGCGCGTTTATCACGACGCCAAGCAGGAGCGCTGCACCGATCCACCAGATCGAGCGAGCGCCGCCGCGCTGCTGAACCATTGCCGCCAGGGCCGCTACGAAAAGCACGTTCGTCAGTCCACTGGCCACCGACACCGAAGAATGTACGGATCCTTCCGTTACGAATTCGCGGTAGGACCACAGCGGACTGAGCGCCACACGGAGTGCCTCCCAACCTGGCAACACTCCCTCGCCGTATCTGCTTCCACCTTCGGCAACAGGAAGGAACCAGGCGATCGAATAGATCGAAGCAGCCGTAAGAGAGATGAGAGATGCGAGTTGCGAGACGCGCGCTGCAGGAATTCCGAACAGTTTGTTCTCGCTTCTCGCATCTTTCATCTCAGTTTCTCATCTCCGTGCCGCATCACTCATCTCAACCCCTCATCTCATTCACTCCGCCTTACGCCGCAATATCATCTCCTTCCTCTTCGGACCCCTCCGGAATTCGCTCTATCGTGAAGCCGGTAAACCCGTAGATAGCGGCGATGATCGGATTGATCAGATTGAGGAACGCAAATGGGGCGTAGGTGAAGGTCGCGACGCCGAGCGTCTGCGCCATGAAGGCGCCGCAGGTGTTCCACGGTACCAGTGGTGATGTCAGCGTTCCGGCATCCTCGAGCGAGCGCGAGAGGTTCTTCGGATGAAGGTTGCGTCGTTTGTACTCGGCACGAAACATCCGCCCCGGCAGTACGATCGCGATGTATTGATCGGAGGCAATGACATTGCTGCCGAACGACGTGGCCAGCGTGGCGAGTATGAGGCTGCCGGTTCCCCGCACCATGCTCAGAATGCTGGCGGCAATCTTCTGAAGAAGGCGTGTCGTCTCCATCGCGCCGCCGAACATCATCGCCGCGAGGATCAACCATACCGTGTTGAGCATGCTCGACATGCCACCACGGGACAACAGCTCATCGAGCGCGGCGTTGCCCGACTCCAGCCGGTAGCCATCGAACAGCGAGATCCACACACCCTTGAGCAGCGCGACCCACCTGACGAGATCCGTCTCACCGGCGAGCCCCAATACGGCCGGTTGCTGAAAGATCAGCGCGAACGCGCAGCCGGTGAGGGCGCCGATCAGCAGCGCGGGGAAGGCTGGCATTTTCCTCGTCACCAGAAAAATCACCAGCACGGCCGGGAGCAGCAGGTGCGGTCCGATGACGAAACGCTCCTGCAGCGATGCCAGTATGCCCTCGAGCTGTGCCGCATCCGCAGGCGCCGGCATAACGATGCCGATCACGGTGAACAGGATCAGAGCTATCACCATGCTGGGGCCGGTCGTCCACAACATGTGCCGGATGTGAGTGAACAGATCCGTGCCCGCCATCGCCGGCGCAAGGTTGGTCGTGTCCGAGAGCGGCGACATTTTGTCGCCGAAATACGCTCCCGAAACGATCGCACCCGCCGCCAGCCCCATGTTCAGGTTTTGTGCGGCGGCAATGCCGACGAGTGCGACGCCGATCGTTCCGGCGGTCGTCCACGAACTGCCGGTCGCCAGCGCGACCAGCGCGCAGATAACGCACGCCGCCGGGTAAAACACTTCGGGGGTCAGAATCGACAATCCGTAGTAGATCATCGTCGGCACTACCCCGGCGAGAATCCAGGTGCCGATCACCGAGCCGACCACGAGCAGGATGAGAATCGCCCCCATCGCCAGCGAGATGCCGTGCACCATGCCACGCTCGACTTCCTTCCATGTATAACCGAGTCGCAGCCCGACGAGCGTCGCTACCATCGCACCAAAAATGAGCGCGAGCTGGTTGGGGCCGCTCGAGCTTCCATCGCCGAACATGTAGACGGACGCGGCCAACAGGCCGATGAGAACAACGACGGGCAGCAACGCCTCGCCGAGGGTCGGTTCTCGCTTGATAGCTTCAGGCATTTTGGAAAGTCACAGAGGGCGCGGTCGTGAGGGCGCGTACATCGGAGCTGCAGCCGAGGCTGCCGGTGACTAAACGAAACTCGCCGGGCACCGTGGGGCTAGTCCTCGCGCGCCGCGATTCTAGATTCGCGCTCACTCCACCCTGATCGCTCGCGTGGGCGGTCCGCCACCCGATAGCACGACCGCACCGGCCTGCTCCGTTCCATCTCGTTCAAACATCAACTCGGCGCCCGACTCGAGCATGAAGAACTGGTTAGGCGCCGAGGGGTAGAGAGTGCGTACGGACAGCCAGTTCGGCAGTTTGGCCTGAAGATTACCGTCAGCCCGCGAGACGGTAAGAACCGGACCACCGCCTGACGACTCGATCCGGTACTGGCCGGTGAACGATTGCAGCGTCGCCGGATCGATCGATACGATCTTCTTTTCAGTGGTCTTGAACTGCTGCCAGCCGTACACTCTGGAGATGCTTCGCACGATCTCCTGAAGGAGAGCGTCTCCCATGTCGCCGTTCGTCATTACGACGGCGCCCTGCCCAGTCTCGATGAAGCCGATGAACATCGCGCGGAAGCCCATGTTGCTCCCGCCGTGCGTGAACATTCGGGACTCGCCTTCGCCCCCTAGGCCAAAGCCGAGTCCATAGGAGCCCCCCTGCGGCGTCAGCATCTCGCGCGCCATCACCGGGGAGATTACCCCGCCCTCGGCGCCACCCGACCAGCCCTGCACGGCGATCATCAAGCGCGCCAGGTCCGAAGGAGTGGTCCAGAGACCGGCCGCTGCCTGCTCCGGATAGGTGTGCCATTTGCCGGCCACCGGCGTTCCGTCGCGGCGATGCGCGGTTGCGGCGTTATGAGCAAGGGTAGCCGGGAGCGGCTGCTCATAAGTGCTGTGCACCATTTCAGCCGGCCGGAGCACCAAGTCCTCCATCAACCGCGGAAACGGCTCACCGGTTACGTCGCTCATCAGCAGCTGCGCGACAGTTACGCCACCACCTGAGTAGCGCTGCAGGCTTCCCGGCTGCGTGTCTATCACTACCGGCGCCGAGTTGGCCGGAGGCGAGCCGTTGAGCACCTGGCGAACCGTCGGCACCTCTTCGCCCTGTACGTATCCGCGAAAGCCGTGAACCGTCAGTCCCGCGTTATGCGTGATTATGCGGCGGAGGGTGACCTTTTCGCCTCGAGCGTGGGCGCTGGCCGGCACGCGCCAGGAGGTGAGTCGTGCATTTACATCCTCGTCCAGAGCTAGACGCCCTTGCTCGACAAGCCGCAGCGCCCCGATGGCTGCGACCGGCTTGCTTATCGACGCGGCCTGAAACAGGGTGGCTGTGTCGACCGGGCGGCCGCTTTCGGCGTCCGCTACCCCGTAACCCTTGGCCCACTCGATCGCGCCGTTGTTGACCACGGCGATGCTGACGCCCGGCACATTGAACAAGCGCATCCGCTCCTCGAGCGGCATGGTGGGGAGCGGCCGTCCAGCGATCGTGTTGAGCGGGAGAAGCCCGGCTTCCACCTGACGAATACGGGAGGCAACTTCATCGCTGGCGATAGGCGGCGATGACCCCGCACGAGGCGGCGATCCAGAGCATGCCGAAAGTGTGACGAGCGCGATTAGAAAGGTTGGGGCACTTCTTTCGATGTGCATGTAGTGTAGGTTATTCGTGCTCTTCCGAAAGAAGTCGCGCGCGCGAGGGGCGCGGCGAATCGTCATCCCCCGCATCCCGCGTCCCTCGCCCCGCGCCCCGCGTTCCTCACCAGGCAATCCCGTAGTCCTCACCATGATTGGAGCTAGCGCCCCACATGCTACCGTGCCTGTGATCGAACCAGATCCCGTTGATCGGGCCACTCGTCAGGCGATTGACTTCGAGTGTATACCCCATCGCCTCGAGAGCCTTGCGCGTGGCTTCCGGCGTCGACGCCGCGACGAGCATGTGTCCGGGGCGGGACTCGTGCGCCCCGAACGACGAGCGCATCTGATAAGAATTGATGTTCGCCGCCTCCGACGCTTCCTGCGGCGTCATCCCGAACTCCACGATGTTCAGGAAGAACTGGAGCAGGTTCTGATCCTGCGAATCGCCCCCTTGCACGGCGAACGACAGAAACGGTTCGCCATCGCGCAAGGCGAGCGTGGGTGTGAGCGTGACGCGCGGCCGTTTTCCGGGCTCGATCACGTTGAACGGCCCGTCGCGCGGATCGGTGACGAACGACTGCGCCCGCTGGGACAACCCGATCCCGGTCCGCCCCGCCACCACCGCAGGCACCCAACCGCCGCTCGGCGTTATGCTCACGATCCACCCGGACGTGTCGGCCGCCTGGATCGTCGTCGTGCCCGCGTAGAAATCCTCCAGAAACGCTGAATCCAGGCCGAGCGCAGGCCCGCCCATCTCGACCCCCGACCCCCGACCCTCGTCCCCCGTACCCTCGCCCCACGGCACCACGTCTTGCTGGCCCGACCGCACCGAATCCGGCGCCGGAACCACTGTCCAGCCGGCGAGCTGCCGCGTGAACGGGTTCGTGCCGCCCTGGAAGGGATACGGATCGCCGGGCTTCACGTTCGGATCGTTCTTCGTCCAGTCAATCGACGCATAACGCTGCTTGGCGTACTCCTTGGAGAGCAGTCCCCGCGTCGGCTCCTCCGGCGGGAAGTACGGATCGCCGTAATAAAAATCGCGGTCGGCGAAGGCGAGACTCATCGCCTGGTAGACCGCGTGGATGTAGCGGGGGGAATTGTACTTCATCGCCTTCAGATCCGCGTTTTCCAGAATGTTGAGCGCCTGCAGCAGCGCCGGTCCCTGCTGCCAGAACGGGAGCTTGTAGACGGTGATTCCCTTGTAGGTCGTGCTGACTGGCTCCTCGATCCTGACCTTCCAGTTCGCCAGGTCCTGCATCGTAATGAGTCCGCCTTCCTCCTGCGTGGCGCGGACCAGCTCCTGCGCTATGTCGCCTCGGTAAAAGCGGTCGTATGCGGCATAGATCGCTTCCTTTCGCGACTTGCCCCGTCCAAGAGCCTCACGCTCCGCCTCGACCAGCTTGCGCAGGGTTACGGCGAGATCCTTCTGTACGAAGATCTCGCCGGCCTCCGGTGCCTCACGCTGCTCTCCGGGATGCGTGAGGAAAAGGTCGCGCGAATATTTCCACTTTTTGATATGATCCTTCTGTCGCTCGATCGAGCCCGCCGTCTGCGCCTCGATTGGGTAGCCATCAGCCATTTGAATGGCCGGCTCCAGGATCTCGCCTAGCGAAAGAGTTCCGTACTCGGCGAGCATGGTCATCAGACCGCCAGGGGTGCCCGGCGTGACCGCAGCGAGAGGTCCGTGCTCCGGTGGATAGCGATGACCCTTGCTCTTGTAGTATTCCGCCGTCGCGCCGGCGGGAGCGACGCCCAGCGCGTTGATCCCGATGACCTTTTTCTGCCCGGGATGATAGATGAGCGCCTGCGTCTCGCCGCCCCAGCTCAATACATCCCACATCGTCGCTCCGGCAGCCAGCATGGCGCAGGAGGCATCTACCGCATTGCCCCCCTTCTGGAAGATCGCCGCGCCGGCAGTGGCTGACAGCGGCTTGCCGGTAATGGCGATCCAGTGGCGGGCGTGGAGTTGCGGCTTGGCGGTGCGCTGGGCGTCGGCCTGCGATACCGCGGCCGCGCACAGCACGCTGGCGCCGAACAGGAATGACGGTAGGAGGGAGCGTTGCATGGGCGGGGCGTCTCCTGAGGGAATTTGGAAAAGATGGACCAGGTTCCGACAAGGGGATAGAGGCCGTGCGGAACCGGCCAGGGGCCCCAACAAAACGACCGGGACCGAAATCGGCCCCGGTGTTATCTCCTTCAAATCCGGCTTTCGCAGGTCGGCGTCGTGAAGCGGGCTCTTATTACTCGAGAAGGTACTCCTGCTGCCCCTTACCCGCCTTCCTTCCTCCCTTCACCTTCTCTTCGTTTTCTTCGTCCAACCTCTTCGACTTGATGTCTGAGACGTGCTCGTCACCCACGTCCTTCGCCTCGGTATTGTGCTCGCGATCTTTGCGCTCGTCGGTCATTGTGAATTCCGCTAGGTGAGGCCCATCGTTGCCACAGCATCCTCTGGACAATGAGGGCAGATTTTTCGAAGCACTGCACTTCAAGTCACCCTACGTGCTGGGCGCAGCGAACGACCGGGGCCAAGTTCGGCCCCGGTCGATTCCTTCACCCCACGATCACATCATCTCATCGTCGGAGATCGGACGGAACCCAGGTCCTCCGCCCTTTACCTTCCCTTCCTTCTCTTCGTCCAGCTTCTTGCCCGACAGATCCTTCACGTTCTCGTCCTTGTTGGTACCAGGCTTCGCTTCGTTCTCGCGGTCCCTGCGGTCGTCGGTCGCCATCGTGCTCTCCTCTGAAGGTGCCTGCGTTCGCCCAGCTTTCAATTGGGTAACGCCCGGCGGTGAAGAAAACTCCTCTGTCTGCCGGCTCCTGCGTCAATC
>JBGTNB010000163.1:0-2765 GCA_041743285.1 Gemmatimonadaceae bacterium | reverse complement strand
GTCGTACTGGTACTCCTGCTCGCATGCACGAATATCGCCAATCTGGTACTGGCGCGCGGGTGGCACCGGCGCCGAGAGTTGGCGCTGCGTGCTGCACTCGGCGCGAACCGTGGCCGGCTCGTCAGGCAGGCGTTGATCGAGAACCTCGTCCTCGCTCTAGCGGGCGGGTTGCTTGGCGTCGTGCTCGCATGGACGGGCACCGGAGTTATTGCCGCATATGCCGGGGAATGGCTCCCGGGGTCGGGAGAGGTGCGGCCCGATGGCCTCGTTATCCTGTTTGGGTTGATGCTTTCGCTCCTGTGCGGCCTGGGGTTCGGGCTAGCTCCTGCGCTGCAGCGCCTCCACAATATTGAGCCCGCTCTGCGGGCGAGCGGGCGGGGTGCGGTCGGTGACGGACACGCGGGGTCTATCAGGAGAATCTTGATAGGTGTGGAGGTGGCGCTTGCGGTGATACTTGTGGCGGGTGCCGCTCTTCTAGGAAAAAGCTTCGCGCGGCTCAATCAGGTCGACCTCGGATTCGATGCCGATCGAATTGCGTTCACCAAGATCACCGTCCCTGCGTCGCGCTATCCCACTTCTGCCACGTACCTGCCAGCGGCCGCGCAAATGCTGGAGCGCGTCCGCGCCATTCCAGGGGTGGCCAGCGCAGCCGTCGTCAAGGATGCACCGCTTCTCGGTTTCGGCGAGCAGATGGGGTTCGCCATTCCCGCTCGAGGTGAGCAACCCGACGGACAGGATCCGGTTGCCCAGATGATTCCCGTCTCACGCGAATTCTTTCGCACCATGGGGATCCCCCTGCTAGGCGGTGCCGATCTGTCGAGCGACATCGGCGACAGCGCTGCGTTAGAGGTGGTGATCAACGAGGCGGCTGCGCGCCGGTACTGGCCCGACGTCAATCCGGTAGGCGAGGAGCTGCAGATGGGACAGGTGCGCCTCACGATCGCCGGCGTCGCCGAAGATGTACGCTATGCGACGGTCGACACCGCATCGGCGCCGGCGATCTACGTTCCCACTCCCTTGATGGCACGGCGAGTCATGACGTTTGTCGTCCGTGCGCGGCCAGGGCAGGATCCTGCGGCGCTGGTGCCGGCGATGCGCACGGCTATTCGCGGGGTCGACCGCGACCAGCCGTTCACCCGAATCGGAACAATGGGCGACGTCGTCGGAGAGGCAGTAGCGGCACCTCGTTTCCTGACGATGCTTGTGGGGGCATTCGGCGGTCTGGCGATGCTTCTGGCAGTGATCGGGGTTTATGGCGTAGTGTCGTTTCTCGTCGGACAGCGCACCAATGAGATAGGCGTCAGGCTCGCGTTGGGAGCGCAGCGACGGGACGTAGCGGCGTGGGCGCTGCGCAGCGGAATGGTGCCGGTGCTGGCTGGAGTTGCCATCGGTACCGCCGCCGCGCTGGCAATGGCCCGAGGTTTGGATTCACAGCTTTATCAGGTGAGCGCCACCGATCCATTGGTTTTCGCGTCGGTTGCCGGCGTCCTCGTCACCGTCTCGTTGCTGGCGTCGGCCATCCCGGCAATCCGCGCCGCACGGTTCGCACCGACCGTCGCGCTGCGGCATGATTAGCAGAGCGATCGAGCACCGGCTGCCCACTCCACGTCAGGCATGGGCTTTCGCTTCGACGAGCCAGGCAATGGCATTCAGTTCGGTGAAGGACACGTCATTGGGAGATACGCCACAGGCCGCCAGGTTCGACAGCACGCTTCTCTCAGTCCAGCGCGCCGACCAGAAACCCTCGGAGGTGGCGACGAATCGCCAGCCGCGGGGCGTGACCGGATGCTGGCCCGTCTTCTCGTAGAAGTCGAACTGGGCCGCTTCGGTTTCCGGCGTATCCCGGTACACGGTTAGAAACAACGACCCGCCGGGACGAAGCGCCCGAATGAACCGCGACATGACGCGGACGAAATAGGGATTACGGTCGAGATAGGCATCGGTGTACATCGCCAGGTCATCTGACTTGTCACGCAGGTTGCCCGGCGTGAAGTAGAGGCACATTGCCACGTCGTAGAACTCGGCAGGCAGGTCGGCCTCCGCTACATCTCCAACGATCACCCGGGCGTTCGTCAGGCCGGCCCGGCCCATTCTCTCACGAGCGGTGGCGGCGATCTCGGGAGAGATCTCGAAGCCGTCATACAGCTCCGACGAGCCGGAGAACAGGACCGCATGGTATCCGTTGCCGCACCCGATGTCGGCAAAGCGGTATTGCTTTCCTTCGAACCGCTCGAGGAGCACCGCATCCTGGCGAGCGCGCGCCTCCGCTATCTCCAGCGGCGAATATTCCGATTCCAAGGTGCGCTGCACGGCGCGAAACTCGGATTCTCCGCTGCCTCCCGAATCCACTTTCATCGCGTCAGGCATTTGAGTAACTCCATGGTTCAATCAACTTGCCGAACCTGAAGACTGGCGGCCCCTGGCTCGATGAAGCGCAGCAGCTCCTCACCTTCCTCCTCCAGAGTGGCGCGCGTCTTCTTCGTAGTCTTGCCGAAGGGTTCCAGCACCAGCGTCGCAGACTTACGCGCCTTCTCCACTCGCCAGGTTCCGGCCACTCGGCCATCGATGAGAAACGTCGCGCGGATCTGGAGGTTGGCAGTCGAAACGATCGCCCGGTGCGCGTCGTCGATGATCCGGCTCCGGTCCTTGTGGCCGAGTAGAACGTTATCGTACTCGGGCAGAAAGCGCACCGGTGCCGGTGCGTCGGCGTCCGGACGTGGAGCGCCAGGAAGGTCGAACAGCTCCCGCTTTCGCTCGTCGCGCAT
>JBGTNB010000162.1:0-10605 GCA_041743285.1 Gemmatimonadaceae bacterium | reverse complement strand
CCTACGGGTCGGG
The DNA here is from genome assembly GCA_041743285.1 of Gemmatimonadaceae bacterium. Lineage (GTDB taxonomy): Bacteria > Gemmatimonadota > Gemmatimonadetes > Gemmatimonadales > Gemmatimonadaceae > JALZIF01. The sequence continues at coordinate 10,592 of JBGTNB010000162.1, read as the reverse complement.
CGAGGCTTTCATGGGCACCTGCCCTGATTGCGGTTCCCAGCTCGAGTACGCCGAGGGGTGTGTGAAGTGTCACGTATGCGGGTTCAGCGAGTGCGGCTGAGAACCGTGCTCGCCGTCCAGAACCCCGAAATGGCCAGGCAAGTAATGGTGGCCTAGCTCCCGGTCGTGCAGATCGGTCGGATCCTTGCAGTGGCAAGACCACCGGTGATATATTTCCTCTGCATGACACACCCTCTGTCCGTCCCCGCTCCCGATCAGAGCACGGTCCTCACCAAGGCCGTGCTCGCCGCATCCAGTCGGTTGGGACTTCGCAACAGACGGCTCGCTGAAGTCATCGGTACCAGCGAGGCGACCGTGTCGCGTCTTTCAAGCGGCCGAAGCATAGATCCGGAGAGCAAGCAGGGCGAGCTCGCACTGCTTTTCGTCCGCCTCTACCGCAGCCTGGACGCGCTTGTCGGCGGCGATGACGCACAAGCGCGCACCTGGATCCACGCTCACAACATCCACCTCGGCGGAGTGCCGTCCGAACGGATCCGGCGGGTGGAGGGGCTGGTCGATGTCATCCAGTATCTGGACGCTATGCGCGGGCGAATCTGAGATCGCTCCGCTGGCGCTCGATGCCTGGCGAGCGGTGGAGGCGCAGCACCAGGTCGCAACCCGTAAGCTCGTCGACTCGGATGCCGAGCAGCAGCTGCTCGAGGAGATGATCGACACAGTCAAGCCTCCGGAGATCCGAGCAGCGCGGCTTCATTATCTCCTCTCCACTCCATTCCGCTACCCTCCGCTTAGATACGGTTCGCGGTTCGCCACCAGAACCGAGCGAGGTGTCTGGTATGGCTCACTGGAGCAAGGCACCCTTTTCGCCGAGGTGGCGTACTACCGGCTCCTGTTCCTGTACGGAACGACCGCCGATTTGGGGGTGGTGGAAACGGAGCTGACCGCGTTCCGCGCATCGATCCGCACGCCACGTGGTCTCGATCTCACCATGCCGCCCTTCAATGCGTACGAGCCGCAACTGGCGTCGAAGTCGAGCTATGAGGCAACCCAGGCGCTGGGGCGCGCCATGAGAGAGGCCGCGGTCGAGGCATTCCGCTTCATTTCGGCCCGGGACAGTGAGGCCGGCATCAACATAGGCGCGTTCTCTCCGGCGGTGTTCGGCCGGCGGCAACCGCGTTCGCTTGAGACGTGGCACTGTACGGCTACCCGCGGAGGAGTCGAGGTCTCCAGGCGCGACTATTTTCGGCGCGCGTCGTTCGCCTATCCGCTGTACCAGTTCCTGGTCGATGGCGGACTCCCGGCGCCGGCCCTGTAGTTTGCGGCAACGGGGTAGATTGTTTCAATGCACCTCACACCCGAAGCACAATCGGTCTGGGATCGACTTCAGGGCAGCCAGGAATCGCTGCTCGCCCACGGCTTCTGCTCGCGTTGCCTCGAAGACGGCCCATTCTCGCTCGAGCAGGGAGAGATGCGCCAGGACGAACTTGCGTTGATCGGCAAATGCAAGGCGTGTGGGGCCCGTGTTGTGCGCCTGGTGAAGCCCCCCGCCTGACTAGTGTCCGCGACCGATTGGCGACGCCAACAAACGGGCCCGAGCAGCACCAGCCGCTGGCCCTCAGCGAATGAGGTCCGTCGCGCGTCTTACGAGCAACCCTACTCTCATCGGCCGGGCGCCTGCTGGCGACCGGTCCGAAGGCCGGTCCACTCGCTTTCCCAACGATTCACTCATGAAGCGTTCCGCAACCATGCTGGCGATGGCGATCGTCGTCGCCTCCTGTACTTCGCAACCGCGGCCCTCCACGGAGCCTGAACCGCAGCGCACTGCCGATGCCGACCAGCAAGCGCCCGGCGGCGCCCAGGCAGGCGGCGATTCGGCGGGAGGACGGCGGGGCGAGCCCCGTCCGCAGCCCTACAACCGCGTCGTCACGCGTGAGGCGAAGACACGCCGTGGAATGTTCAACGTCCACATCGTCGGCTCCAAGCTGTTGTTCGAGATTCCGGCCAAGGAGCTGGTTAAGGACATGCTGGTAGTGGGGCGCTACGCTCGCGCGGCGGCCGCCGACCCCAATCTGCCGCCCGGGCAGTTTGGCGCGTACGGCGGCGACGAATTCGTAGATCGCACACTACGCTGGGAACGGAACGGCAACCGGGTCATTCTGCGCTCGCCGTCGTTCGCCATAACGGCTGACACCAGCCTGTCGGTGTATCAGGCGGTGGTGGCGGCGAATTATCCGCCTATCATCGCGGTGCTCAACGTCGAGGCGTATGGCCCCGACAGTGCGGCCGTGGTCGACGTGACCCGGCTGTTCACGACGAGTGTGCAGGAGTTGGCGGCGATTCAGGGGAACATCGACGCGAGTCGCTCGTACGTAGAGCGCGCGATTGCCTTTCCCGACAACGTCGAGATCGAGGCGACGCAGACGGGGACACCGCGACCGCAGGGTGATAACGCCGGCGGCGGCGGTGGCGCGGGGGGTGGCGCACAAACGCCCGCCCGCAGCGTGCTGGCTCACTGGAGTATCGTCAGGCTTCCGGAAGTTCCGATGATGCCGCGGCGATTCGATGAGCGCGTCGGATTCTTCTCCGTGCGCAAGGTGGACTTTGGCCTGGAGCAGCGTGCCGCCCCGGTTCGCTACATCACGCGGTTCCGGCTGGAGTGCTCGGATCGCCGGGATGGTGACCTTTGCTATCCGATCAAGCCGATCGTCTACTACGTCGATCCGGCGACTCCGGAACGGTGGAAGCCCTTCATTCGTCAGGCGATTCTCGATTGGCAGCCGGCATTCGAGGCGGCGGGATTCAAGGAAGGAATCATCCCGATGGATGCGCCGGCGAACGATCCCGACTGGTCGCCGGAGGACATTCGCCACACGGTAGTCCGCTGGCTTCCGTCCACTACTGAAAATGCGGTGGGTCCGCACATTCACGATCCGCGGACCGGGGAGATTCTCAACGGTTCGTCCCGCATTTTCCAGAACGTGATTCAGCTGCAGCAGAGCTGGTACTTCACGCAGGCGGCGGCACTCGATCCGCGTGCGCGCTCGCTGCCGATGCCTGATTCATTGATGGGTGAGCTGCTCCAGTTTGTCGTCGCTCACGAGATCGGTCACACCATCGGCTTGCAGCACGATCAGATCGGCAGCTCCACTTACCCAGCCGACAGCGTACGCAGCCGCACGTGGGTGGCGAAAATGGGACACTCGCCGAGCATCATGGATTATTCGCGGTTCAACTACGTGGCGCAGCCGGAGGACAGCATTCCGCTCAAGGACTTGATTCCGCGTGTCGGGCCTTACGACAAGTACGCGGTGATGTGGGGGTACAAGCCGATCGAGGGTGCTACGTCAACCGAGGCTGAGCGCCCGACGCTGGAACGGTGGTCGCAGGTCCAGGACACGGTGCCGTGGTACCGCTTCTCCTCCGGAAACGAGTTTGGCGCCTATGGAACGCAGAGCGAAGCAGTGGGTGATGCCGATCCGGTGAAATCCACGGCGCTGGGTTTCAAGAACATTCGCCGCACACTGGACTATCTCCACGATGCGACGGTCCGGCCCGGCGAGGACAACTCCGATCTCGAGACTCTGTACAACAGGACGGTGGGACAGTGGGCTACCGAGGCCAATCACGTCGCAACTCTGGTCGGTGGTGGCACCGTGCAGTACAAGTCGGGGAGCCAGCCGGGCGCCGTGTATGTGGCACTTCCACGCGCTCGTCAGGTGGAGGCGGTGAAGTTCCTCAACGAGCACGTTTTCACTACACCGTCGTACCTCATTCGGCCTGAGCTGGCTGCGCGAATCGAAGCGGGCGGAATGATTCGTCGCGTCAACGGCGCGCAGTCCCGCGTCTTGAACACGCTGCTGAATGATGGCCGGATGAATCGCCTGCTCGAGCAGGAAGCGCTGGCCGAGGACGATCGCGAGGTATATTCCCTGGCGAACATGCTGGATGATGTCCGCCGCGGAATCTGGTCGGAAGTATACGGCGGCCGTCTGGAAATCGACGCGTTCCGTCGCGCGCTGCAGATGGATTTTCTTGCGGCGATCGATCAGAAGCTCAATCCGCCGGAGGAGAACGAGCAGCAGCAGCCAAACCGCTTCGGTCCTCCGCCGGTGCCGCTGTCGGATGATGCGAAGTCGCATCTCCGAGGCGAGTTGGTGACACTTCGCGCCGACCTGCTTCGATCGGCTACACGTGCCGCCGACCGCCCGACGCGCCTGCATCTGCAGGGCGCCGCGAACAGGATCGGGCTGATTCTCGACCCGCGCTAGTAGTATTAATGTTCGAAGAATGACGGGGGGCCGCTCACGCGGCCCCCCGTTCCGCATCGAGGTTCCGGCATCCGGCTGAGCGGCGAAAATACCGTATCGCTGCTGGCTCAGCGTCGGTCGACGCACCCGGCAATCATCGCTGAAAGCCGCTCCACATCCTGCCTTACGCTGCCGAGTCCGAGGGAAGCCCGGATGGCGCCCACCGGCTGGCCGGCGAGGCAGTTGGCAAAGCTCGGGATGGTGAACCTGTCGCCCATAGATGCGCGCCACCGGCTGGCCGTTCGAGTGACGGAGACTCTGCAGCGAGTCCAGCATCCGGGACGTCAGCCGGGCGAGATGCCTGACGAGTCGATCGCCGCCGACTGAGCTCACCGCTTGGGACTTTCGTGCACTCCATCTCCGTGGTTCACCGCGCCAAGGAGCTCGTCCGTCACCTCGCGCAAACGTACGGCGAGGTGCTCGCGGTAACTCCAGGCGGCAAAGTGCGCGTAGTCGCGCATGGCTCGCTCGGCCATAGCCCTGCTGGAGCGCTGGGAGCGGTAGGCCTGCACCGCCAACAGTACGACGCACGCCAGACCGGCCACGAGCAGGATCTGGAGCCAGAGTGTAGGCGGCCGCACGGAGCGCGTTCGAAGCATGCTCGCAAGGTGGAGCGTTGGCCCGAAATCGGCGAGATGCCAGTTGTGAAGAAGCGGTGAAGTTCAGCCGGTCGCCGTCTACCCATGAATCCCTCTTGCAACGGCTCCTAGAGCAACGTCCAATCTCCGCCTCCGGTGGTGAGCAAGACGAGGTTGCAGACGAGGTAGAGCAGGTCGTAATACCAGCCGTCGTTCTTCTCTCCCCAAAAGCCGCTCTTCCACACGAACATCTTCTTTCCGATCGCGCCGAGCATGACGCCGATGAGCAGCAGAGCCGCTATCTGCACAAAGACACCGAGTACCAGCGCAACGGCGCTTGCAAGCTCCACCGCGCCTAGCACTGCGGTGGCGGCCGGCGACATGCCTATGCTTTCGCCGCGCTCTCCGGGCTTCGTTATGTGCGACCAACCGCTGGTGCCGAATACGAGCGCGATCATGATGCGCAGCAGCAACAACGAAAGCGGGATGTAGTCGGCCAGCTCCGGCACGAGCATTTGAGCCTCGGGCGCTTTGAGGAGAAACCGTGATGCTCGTCCGGACCGGCTTCAAGAATTGCGCCCTCCGGCTCGGGTGATCGACCGGGACACCTCAACCTCGGCAACTACCGCTTCGACCATGCGCAGGCGACTAGCGTCTCCGACACCTCGTTGCCGCTGCGGAAGGGACTCCGCCCCTACAGATCGCCGTAATCGACGGAACAGCGGAGAAAGACGCCGGTTGTCGCTGGCTGAGCAACGCGCCACCCCCGCGGCGGGCGATGTCATTGCGGGCGGCGTGGCGCCGCCCTTCGTCCTGGCGGACGCGTGCATGCTGGGGGCGCGTCCAACTCTGCCCAGACGGGTTATCTTTCGCAGTTCGGAGCTGGTCATCCGCTCACCCGCATCGCGCGTCGCGCGTCGCGCAACCCGATACACACATGTCGCCTTCCCGCCTCCACGATCTTTACAACGCCGGCCAATCCGTGTGGCTCGACTATATCGACCGTCCGATGCTGTTCGACGGGGACCTGGAGCGCCGGATTCGTGAGGATGCGCTGATGGGGATGACCTCCAATCCGACCATCTTCGAGAAGGCACTTGCCGAGGGAACCGCCTACGATGAACAACTCGTGGCGACGCCGGCCGAGCAGACGCCATGGGAGATGTTCGAGACGGTGGCCAGCGATGACGTACGGCGGGCATGCGACATTTTTCTTCCTGTCTACGAGCGGACCAACGGAACCGACGGCTTCGTTTCGCTCGAGGTGTCGCCGGGCGCGGCAAACGATGCGGACGAGACCGTTGCCGAAGCACGGCGGCTGTGGGCGCTGGTCAGCCGCCCTAATGTGATGATCAAGGTACCGGGCACTGCGGCCGGCGCGGTGGCGGTCCGCAAGTTGATCGGTGAAGGGATCAATGTGAACATAACCCTTCTGTTCTCGATCGACGCCTATCGCGAAGTGATCGAGTCCTACATGGCGGGGCTCGAAGACCGGCGCGGCTCGACCCGGCCGGTCGATCGTATCGCTTCCGTCGCCAGCTTTTTCGTCAGCCGGGTGGACACCGAGGCTGACAAGCGGATCGCCTCTCGCCTTGCGAGTGCCAGCTCCGACGAGGCCGGGCGCCTTCGCGCGCTTGAAGGGAAGCTGGCAATCGCCAATGCGCAACTCGCTTATGCGCTGTTCAGCGAGACGGTCGCCAGCAGCCGGTGGCAGGCTCTCGCTGCACGAGGAGCGCGGGTGCAGCGGCCGCTGTGGGCGAGTACGAGCACCAAGAATCCACAGTATCGGGATGTGCGCTACGTCGAAGAACTGATCGGCCCCGACACGGTCAACACGCTGCCGCCCAAGACGCTCGAGGCATTCAAGGATCACGGGGTGGTTCGCCGCACCGTGGATGCCGATGTACCGGCTGCTCGCGCAGTGGTCGAGGAGTTCGAAGCGCTCGGAATCTCCCTCGATGACATAACGAGAGTGTTGCTTGAAGAAGGGCTGGCATCGTTCAGCAGGTCCTTCGATGACCTCCTCGTCGGGCTCGAGCGGAAGACGCGCGCGCTTTCGCACGCATCGTGAGCGACGAGCGCTCGGCAGGGGCGAGAGTCGCACGCACCAAAATCGTCTGCACGCTCGGTCCGGCGTCCGCATCGCCCGACGTGCTACGCGAGTTGATCCGTGCGGGAATGAACGTCGCCCGCATCAACTTTTCGCATGGGACACACGCGCAGCACGCCGAAACGATTGCGCACGTGCGCGCGGTGGCGACGGAGCTCGAGCGCCCCGTGGCAGTGCTCGGCGACCTGCAGGGCCCGCGAATCCGGATCGGCGAGCTAGAGCAACCGCGGATGCTCACGCCTGGAACGGAGCTCGTTTTTGCACCCGAAGCAATCGCGGTCGGCGATGAGACTCCCGTTACCTATGACGATCTTGCGCGGGACGTGAAGGACGGCGACCGGATACTCGTCGACGATGGGCTGATAGACCTGATCGTGACATCGGTGAGCCCACCGCGCCTGCGCGCGCGGGTGGTGCATGGCGGCCAACTCCGCAGTCACAAGGGGATGAATCTGCCCGGCGTGCAAGTCTCCGCGCCGTCCATCACGGAGAAGGACAGGGCCGACATCGCGTTCGCCGTGCAACAGGATGTCGATTATCTGGCGCTCAGCTTCGTCAGGCGCCGGGAAGACGTCGAGATGATGCGGGAGCTGGTGCCCAAGTCGGTCCTGATCGTGGCCAAGATCGAAAAAGACACGGCGCTCGACAACATCGAGAGCATTGTCGCCGCCTCCGACGCCGTCATGGTGGCTCGGGGGGATCTGGGGGTCGAACTGCCGTTCGAGAAGGTGCCGATCGCCCAGAAGCGAATCATTGCCCTGGCAAACACGTTAGGGCGGCCGGTGATCACGGCGACCCAGATGCTCGAGTCGATGATCTCCAACCCACGGCCCACGCGTGCTGAGGCGAGCGATGTCGCCAATGCGATTCTCGATGGCACCGATGCCGTAATGCTCTCGGCGGAAACGGCGACCGGGGCCTATCCGGTGCTGGCGGTAGTGGCCATGTCGCGCATCATCGCCGAGATCGAGCGGCATCCGCCTCCCCGCGAAAGGCGAGCACAGCTCGCGGTGCGTCCGCGCGAAGGGAAAGTCAGCACCGAGGAGGCGATCGCCGCGGCGACTGTGGCGGCCGTGCGCATGATCGACGCGCCGGTGGTCATTGTCTTCACCAAGAGCGGGTTCAGCGCACGCATCGTCTCCTCGCACCGTCCGGAGGTGCCGTTCGTAGCGCTTACCGATGTTGAACGCACCTACCGGCAGTTGGCGCTGGTGTGGGGCTCGATTCCAGAGCGCGTTCCGCCGACCGACGAGCGGCAGTACAGCGACATGGTGCAGTACGGGCTCGAGGCCGTCCGCCGGCTCCAGCTGGCAAGGCCGGGAGACCGGGTGATCGTTACCGCCGGCGTGCCGTTTGATATGCCGGGTACCACCAACTTCATGAAGGTCGAAGTCGTGTGAAGCTCGTATTCCTCGGCACCGGCACGAGCTTCGGCATCCCTCAGGTCGGCTGCCGGTGCAACGTCTGCCTGTCTAGTGACCCGCACGACCGGCGCACCCGTGTCGGCGCGGTAGTGGAAAGCGATGGCGGAACCATATTGCTGCTCGACACTCCTCCGGAGCTCCGAATGCAGCTCGTGGCCAGCGGGATCGACCGCGTGGATGCCGTTCTGTTCACGCATGCCCACGCCGACCATACACATGGCATTGACGATCTGCGTGCGCTTACGGCTCGCGACCATAACGCCTTGCCGATGTATGGCTCAGCCGAGACGATGGACAAGCTGGTCGAGCGGTTCGGTTACATCTTCGACGATGAAGCGAGGCCCATTCCCGGCACCTCCAAACCCGAGGGAAAGATGGTGGTTCTGCGGGAAGGGGAGAGCGTCGCGATCGGGGATCTTACGGTGACGCCGTTCGCGGTACCGCACGGCCCGGTTCACGTATTCGCCTATCGCATTGGCAACCTGGGCTACGTAACGGATGCCAAGGAACTGAACGCGCGAGCATACCAGACGCTGGAGGGCGTGCGCGTATTGGTGCTCAACGCCTTGTGGCGAAGCCCACATCCCACGCACCTCAGCATTAGCGAGGCGGTGGAGGTCGCCGAGCGCGTCGGCGCCGCCCGAACGTATCTTACGCATCTGACCCATCGTACATCACACGCCGAATTGTGCGCCGAACTGCCTCCCTATATCCGACCGGCGCACGACGGCCTTACGATTCGTGTCGACTGAGATGACGATTCGCATCGACTACACCAACATGATGGCCACCTCCCTCAAAGGGGGGATTTCCCCCGACCAGTGGGAGGACGCCGCCGATCAGTTCGGAACGATCCGCCGCGCGGTTGCCGACCGGCGTCAACGCGGTGAGCTGGGATTTCTCGATCTCACCGACGGTGGAACGGTCCTTCCCGAGATTCGAAAGTTCGCCGACGGCATTGGTCAGGCATTCAGCGATGTTGTGCTTCTCGGGATCGGAGGCTCGGCGCTCGGGCCGATAGCGCTGCGCGGCGCGCTGCGGCCGCCCAACTGGAACGAGCTCGACGATGAAGCGAGAGAGTATTTCCCCCGGCTGCACGTGGTCGAGAACGTCGATCCGTCGACGATCGTGTCGCTGCTCGATCGCCTCGAGCTCGCCCGAACGTTGTTTCTGGTCATTTCCAAATCGGGCGGGACGGCGGAGACGATGGCGCAATACCTCATTGTTCGCGGTCGGCTCGAAACCGAGCTGGGCGACAAGGCGGTGGGGCATCTCGTTTTCATAACCGATCCGCACAAGGGTGCACTCCGCCGGATTGCCGAGGCGGACGGGATTGCCACGCTGGCCGTTCCACCTAACGTGGGGGGACGATTCAGCGTGCTGTCGGCTGTCGGGCTGCTGCCATCCGCATTGATCGGCGTCGATGTGGAAGCCCTGTTGACAGGGGCCGCCGAGATGAAGGCGCGATGCGAAGCGGAGACGCTCGGCGATAATCCCGCCGGAGTCTTTGCCGCCCTTCAATGGCTGGGGGACACGCAGCTCGGTTTGCATACGCACGTATTCATGCCCTATGCCGATCCGCTTCGCGAGCTGGCGCTGTGGTTCGTGCAGCTTTGGGCGGAGAGCCTTGGCAAGATCCGCCCCGATGGCACATCGGTAGGCCCCACCCCGCTCGCGGCGTTAGGAGCGACCGACCAGCACAGCCAGGTTCAGCTGTTCATGGAAGGGCCGCGCGACAAGACCGTCGCCTTCGTCCACGTGGCCGAGCCGGCGATCGATGTCGAGATCCCGCCGCTCCATGCGGACATTCCCGAGCTCGCGTATCTCGGCGGCAAACTGCTCGGCACTCTGCTCGACGCGGAGCGCCGCGCTACGGCAGCCGCACTCGCTCAGCGTGGACGGCCAAATCTGACGATCACTCTCGACGCGCTCGATGCCCATCATTTCGGCGGGCTGCTCATGCTTCTCGAGATCGCCACCGTATTCGCCGGCGAATGGTACGGCGTCGATCCAATGGATCAGCCTGGGGTGGAGTTGGGCAAGCGTTACACCTACGCGTTGATGGGGCGAGAGGATGCCGAAGCGGCGCGCCGGGAATGGGATGACATCCCCGTTCCCGCGCAGCGTAGTGTGGTCTAGTTGCAGCACTTGCGAATCGGTACCCCGAGCCGTCACC
>JBGTNB010000161.1:0-4590 GCA_041743285.1 Gemmatimonadaceae bacterium | reverse complement strand
GAGACAATGAGCGCAATCAGCGGCGTTGTGCGAGGCGTATGAGCCATGCGAGGAGTGCGAGGACGCCCGAAACGAGGATGATCGTCGGGCCGGTGGGCAGGTCGAAGGGAACGGAAAGGGAAAATCCCACCGCCGCCGCCGCTAGTCCAGCCCCCACCGCTACCGCAAACATGCCGCCCATCGATCTGGAGACGAGAAGTCCGGTGACCGCCGGCAGTACGAGGAAGTTGAATACCAGCAGCACACCGGCAAACTGCATCGCGACGGCGATTACCAGCCCCAACGTGAAATAGAGCAGCAGATTCCAGAACATTACCCTGTAACCAAGTGTGCGCGCCGTTTCCTGATCGAACGAGACGAACAGAAACTCCTTGTAGAACGCCACGTGGACGAGCAGTACCGGAACGCTCACAGCCAGCAGCACCATCGTGTCGGTTCGGGTGATTCCCAGGATGTTGCCGGAAAGAAAAATGTCATGCGCTTCCCCGCTCGTTGCCTTTGCGATGAGCAGAATGCCTATCGCCGCGGCGAGAGCGTACGCCATGCCGATGCTGGCGTCAGGCGGAAGCCGCCTTTGCGTGCCGCCGGCGAACAACATTGCCGCCAGCAGCGTGACGACGAGCGACAGCGCGACTGGATGCCTCGTCAGGCCGAACGCCTCTATCCCGAAGCCGGCGAGAAACAGCGCCAGCGCGATGCCCGCCGAGGAGATCTGCGCCAGCGCCGCGCCGACGAATACGATCCGCCTCAGCACCACGTACACGCCTAGCACGGAGCAGGCGAGCCCGATGACCAGCGCGCCGTAGAGGGCCTCGCGGAAGAGCAGGATGATGTCAATCATGCGTCTGCACCCGGCCAGGCAGCCGGCGGGCGAGCACGAGCCGGTGTCCGCTCACCGAGACCACTTCCACCGGAATGCCGTACAGGTCGGTTAGCCCCTGCTCGCCGAGGATCTCGTCGATCGGGCCTATGCGGAAGCGGCCCTCCGTGACCAGCGCTATTCGCTCGACGTAGTTGGCGACTTCGTTGAGCGCGTGGCTCACCATGAGGACGGTGAGCCGGTCCCGCTCGTGAAGCTCACGCACCAGGCCGAGAATCTGCGTGCTCGATACCAGGTCCATGCCACTGGTGGGCTCATCGAGCACCAGCACGTTCGGCTGGCCGACCAGTGCTCTGGCGATCAGGGTGCGCTGCTTCTGCCCGCCTGACAATGCGCCTAGCGGACGATTGGCAAGATCGGCGATCCCGACGTGGTCGAGCGCCTTTTCCGCCAGCTTGCGGTCCTCGCGGGAGGGTCTACGGCCGATGCCTACGCGATCGTACCGCCCCATGAGCACGACATCGAGCACCTTGAGCGGAAAACCGTAGTCCACCTGATCGCGTTGCGGCACATATCCGAATCGCAGCCCTTCCGCTCTCACCACCGTTCCGCTCAGTGGTGCGAGCGTACCAAGGATCGCCCGCAGGATCGTTGTCTTGCCGGAGCCATTTGGCCCGACCATCCCGAGAAAGTCACCCTCGGGAATGGAGAAGGAGATGTCGGAAAGCACCGGGCGCCGCCCGTATCCGAGCGACACCCGGTCGAATGTGACCAGTGAGTTCACGAAATCGAGCTCGCTAGCTGGCGGATGTTGTGACGCATCATCTCGAGGTATGAGTCGATTCCCCTGATGCCGCCCACCGAAGGCGGCAGCACCAGCACTTTCGCACCCGACAGACCCGCGATGCGATCAGCCACCTTGCGGTCGTAGAACGGCTCCATGATGATCACTTTGGCACCGGTGCGCCTGATCGTCTGAATGAGACCGGCCAGATGCTGAGCCGATGGCGGAACCCCTGGCTTCGGCTCGACGAATCCCACGATGTTCATGCCGGTGTAGGCGGCGAGATAACGCCAGCTCGTGTGCCATGCAACCACGGGCTTCCCCTCGATCTGGGCAAGGAGCGGTGCCCAGTCTCGTGCAGCCATATCCACACTCTGCTCGAATGTGGCCCGGTTGCGCGCGTAGAGCGTGGCGCCGGCCGGGTCGAGCGAGGCGAAGGTGCGCTCGAACAGTCTGGCGATCCGCTTGCCGTTATGCACGTCCAGCCAGTAGTGAGGGTTACCCATTGGGTGCACGTCGCCTTGCGAGCGATCAACCCGTCCGGTCACCACGTCGAGCACCGGTATCACCTTCGAAACATCGAGGTGCCCGGCGCCTCCCGTTGTGATTCTGGAATTACGCGCCCCCTCTAGAAGCAGCGACATCCACCCGACTTCCAGGTCCAATCCGACGAAGGCAAACACATCCGCATCGCGCAACTGCAAAACGTAGCTCGGCTTGGCCTCCACGTAATGCGGATCCTGGTATCCCTCTGCTATGTGCGTGGCACGGATGCGGGTGCCACCAACCGCCCGAGCGATGTCGTACAAGTCGGTCGTGCTGGTCACTACCTTGAGCTGCGCCGGGACCGCCGTCGGTGCTGCCGTCAGCCCTACCGCCGCCGCCGCTCCGACCATCAAAAATCTCGCGAAATTCTTCATGACTATTACTCCATCGCCGGCCATGGCCCGCGCGTTAGGATTCTCAGAACGGGTGCGGCCGGTGCGGACCGAGTGCGAACGTCGCCTGAACTATGAACCTGTTCGTCGCTTCGAGTCCCGTACCGGGCATAATACGCTCGAACCCGGCCACCAACTTCGAAAACTCGCTCGGAAAGAAGGTCAGATAGCCCGACGCAGCGGTCAGCTTCTCTCCATCCGATTCGGGATCCTCCAGCCAGTCGTACCGCGCGCCTAGATAGGTGCGGCGGCTCAATTGGTATCGGGCGAATGCGTACGCGCCGTCGAAGCTGCGCGTGGGCCCCTCGAATTCCAGCTCGAATCCGGCGGGTTCGGGAAACAACGGCGGCGATTCGTCGTTGAGTTGGCGCATCCATTCAGCCTGAAGAATGAACGACCGGTAGAGTCCCTGCTGCAGCGGACGCCACCGCAGAGTGAAATCCGCCCCGACCACTCCGGTGCGTGCGTTCACCCCCGTGACCTGCCCCGGGCAAGGCTCCTCCGCGCCCCCGCCCGTTGGAAGGCAGAACACACCCTGCGTCACCTTGCCAGTCGCCCCGCTCGCCGAGAGCTCGATGTTTGTCGCCTGGCTCAGATCCCAGTAGTTTCGCAGCCGCACGGCGTAGCCGAGTCCGCTCAGCGACTCATTCGGAGGCTCGTCAGGCACGATCTCGAGTTCCTCGCCGTGTTCTTCCTCCTCCTCGTGTCCATGGCCGTGAGCGGCGCCGCCAAACCGATCCATCGCGACCAGCTGCAGCTCCTGATAGAACCCGAAAGGCGCGAACAGCTTGCTCACCCACACGCCCGTGCCCTTGCCACCCTCCGGTCCGAGGAATCGCTGAATGACGTGGGGATACTCGATGGTATGAAGCTCGGGCCGGTGCGTCGTGTTCTGCTTGCCGAGCGGCAAGTGAAAGCGGCCTGCGCGAATCTGCAGGCTGTACGGAAGGGCCAGCGTCGACAGGTATGCTTCCTCGATCGCGATTCCCTCGAGATCTGACAATCCCAGAAATGCGTCTGCCCGGAAGTAAGGATCTACCACCGCCTGGATGCCCAGCTCCAGCTCGCGAATCCCGAATCGCGTTCCGTCTTCCTGAGTGCTCCCGTCTGGCGAGAAGTCGGCGATCAAGTCTCCGAGCAGGCTGATGTCGGGGAGAAGGCGCGACGCCGTGCGTTGCACTGCCGTACCCTCTTGAGGCGGACCCGGCCTGCGCTCGCCCGAGATGCGCTCGAGCTCGCGTACGAGCAGAATCGAGTCAGCTCTGGCAATACTGTCGGCGCGCGCAGCCGAGTCTCTAGCGGCACGCCTGAGAGTATCCGGTTGCTGTGCGCTCGTCGTACTTGCCGCGACGGCAAAGATGACCAGCGTGAAAACAAGGTTTCGCATGTGCTCCCAAGGAAATCTGCGTGGCCGGTCGCGAGCGATTCGCGAGCCGTTCGAAGGCGCGCACGGCCGATCCGGCTGTAGCGCGTGCTGCGACTGACGCTGTACCTGGGACGGACGCGCCGGCATTCGGCGCCTCACGTCATGCGATGATGGGCGGTGCTCGGGAGCCAACCGGAGAAGCGGAGGCTCGAATATGTGAGGGAAGTACGAATGCGGCGGGCAGATTCTCCCGCATGCTGGCCGCGGTGAGCCGAAAGACTTCGCTCTCCGTGCTCGCGACCAGGGTATGTGATGCGCAGACGATGCACGTCGCATTGGAATGCGCGTGGTGCTCGCTTGTGCCCGCCTCTTCCACATGCGCAGCCGCGCTGCGTTCGGCCGTAGATGCGAGCGCCGGCGCAATGACGAATGCCATGACGTGCGCAAGCGCCGCCAAGGCCACAGCCAGTTGGCGGAATTTCGAGCGCGAGTTCAGAGACATGGAGTTCACCCTCATTATACCGCCTCTACGACGGGGGGGTTCCGGACGTTGGTGTTGGGGGTCGGGGGGGGGGGGGGGGGGGGGGGGGTGGGGGGTGGGGGGTCGAGGGTGCCAGGATCGGGAACGTTTCCCGTTTCCCCTTTCCCGTTTCCCCCCACACGTTTTTTCTTTCCGACCCCC
>JBGTNB010000160.1:0-1560 GCA_041743285.1 Gemmatimonadaceae bacterium | reverse complement strand
GCTCCGACCGCACCTAACGCACCAACGAACGCGGCGAGCGGCAGAAGCGCTCCGGCCACCCAGCCGAGTGCGACCGCCATTACCGCTCCGACGGCCGCGCCGCCGGATACCCCTAACAGGTATGGTTCGGCGAGCGGGTTGCGCAGGGTGCCTTGCAAGGCGGCACCGGCCATCCCCAGCCCGGCGCCGACCAGCATGGCGAGCAATGCTCTAGGAAGCCGGAGCGACCGTACTATGGCGACAACCTCCGGCGCGCCCTCGCCACGCAGGCCGGCGAGCACGTCCCGAGGTGAAAGCGGGACGCTTCCCGTTCCAATCGCCAGAATCAGCAGCGACAGGAGTCCGACCACGAGCGCAGGCCACAGGGCCCTTGTCACGGGATGCGCTCCGCCGGGTGCAGCAGCTGCGCGAGGTGTGCGGCGGCGGCGCCGAGCATCACTGAGGGACGGCCGACCAGATTTGTGTCCACCACGGCCATGCCGTCTTCGCGCACCGCACGCACGGCCTGCCAGCGCGGATCGCGCCGCAGCTCGGCTGAATTGACCGGGCCGACAAGAATGAAGTCGGGATCGCGCCTGACGACGTCTTCCAGCGAGACGGGCGGCGAAACGGCGGCAAACTCCGCGTACACGTTCTCGGCGCCAGCGATTTCCAGCAGCTCGTTAAGGAAGCTGCCGCCCCCGATCGTGATCAATGGCCGGCTCCAGATGTGCCAGAACACGCGGGGCCTCGGCAGCACGGATGTGGCCGATCGCACGCTGTCGAGAGTGAAGCTGACCGCCCTGATGATGGAATCGGCACGGGCCTGCTGGCCGGCAAGTGCCCCCAGCATCCGGGTTGCCCGAACGAAATGCGCTATGCGGTCGATCTTGAGCGCGAGCACCGGAATGCCGGCGGCGCCAAGCCGATCGGCGGCGGCGCGATTGTCTGCGCTACCGTAAAGCACCACCAGATCGGGACGGTGCGCGAGCACCGCTTCGACGTTAGGACGGAGCCCCGGTCCGACCGACGGCAGTGCGCGAGCTTCGACTGGCCACTGATCCCATTCGCTCCGACCGACGACCGAGCTTCCGGCACCGAGTGCGAACAACAGCTCGGTCGTCGTGGGGTTCAGCGAGACTATGCGTTGCTTGGGTGTGCCGCCGGTCGTGTCGATGAGCAGACCGAAATCATCCTGCGCACCGGATTCTTCGGATGGCGCGCGGTGCCGCTCGCACGCCAGTATGGCGAGAGCGACGCAAACGACCAATGCGAGGCGAAACGTAAAACGCGGCATCCGTCCTTGTGGGCTGGATGTCCGCGATGTGAGTGCCGTCGTTAGAGACGCATGCGGCCACCAGCCCCTCTGCCCGAGGACTGAGTTGGCGCGAGCGACGGTCGTCTCCTGGCTTCGAGCCGCGACCGCCCGCCTTCCCGACATCCCGATGTCAGTGGCCTGGTGAGCGCGCGTTATGCTCGTTACAGTGGCGGGACCGCGCCGGAATCACACCGGCTTCCGTTACCGCCGTTCGCTCTGAGTTGTGGCCAGAACCTACTGCGGCCGCTCGCCGGTGGCAAGCG
>JBGTNB010000159.1:0-3230 GCA_041743285.1 Gemmatimonadaceae bacterium | reverse complement strand
CGCGGGGCGTTTCGCGTTTCCGGCGCGGGTGTGCCGGCTCATCGTCAATCGCAACCGAATGTTCGATAGCGATACGCGCGTTCTGGTGATTGTCGGGGCGCAATGGGGCGACGAAGGAAAGGGCAAGCTGGTGGATGTCATAGCCGAGCGGGCCGACTGGGTGGTGCGTTACCAGGGCGGTGCGAACGCCGGGCATACCGTGCAGATCGGCGACCATTCGTTCATCCTCCGGCAGATCCCGAGCGGCATTCTTCATCCCGGAGTTCGGTGCGCGATCGGCAACGGGGTGGTGCTCGATCCGGATCAGCTGTTCACGGAGATGGGCGAGCTGGTGGCGGACGGGATCGACGTCGAGGGCCGGCTGTATGTCAGCGATCGCGCTCATCTCGTTCTGCCGCACCATAAACTCGTAGATGCAGCGAGCGCGGCGAGTAAGGAGATCGGCACGACGGCGCGGGGGATCGGCCCCGCCTACGAGGACAAGGTAGCCCGGCGCGGCGTGCGCATTCTTGACCTGAAGCATCCCGAACGGTTGCGCGAGCTGGTCGAGCGCGGGGTTTCGCATTGGAACCGTCAACTCGTTTCGTTTGGTTCAGACAAGCAGGCGTCGGCGGATGAAACGGTGGCGCTCCTGGAGCGCCTGGCGCCGCGGCTTCTTCCAATGGCAGAGGACGTTGGGCTGGCGCTTCACCGTGCGATTAGGAACGGTGCGGCGGTGCTGCTGGAAGGCGCTCAAGGCTCCTTGCTCGACGTCGATCACGGTACCTATCCGTTCGTCACGTCGAGCAACACTACGTCGGGCGGGGCGGCGATCGGAGCAGGTATACCGCCGAACAGTCTCGACGCGATTCTCGGGATCGTGAAGGCGTACACGACGCGCGTGGGCAACGGTCCGTTGCCAACGGAAATGGAAGAGCCGATGGCCAGCAACATTCGCAGGCTCGGTGCGGAGTTCGGAGCCGTGACGGGGCGTCCCCGGCGTTGCGGCTGGTTCGACGCAGTGGTGGTTCGCTACGCGGCGCGCGTGAATGGCCTGACCGGTCTGGCGGTAACCAAGCTCGACGTTCTGGATACGCTCGAGCGCATCGCCATCTGTACCGGGTACGAGGTAGACGGCGAGGAGGCGGACGAATTCCCCGGCGACCTGGTGGCGAAGGCGGCGCACCCGCGTTATGAATGGATGGAAGGTTGGCAGTCGGGCACAGGCGCGGCGCGCGAGCTGAACGATCTGCCGGCCGCGGCGCGGCGATATCTGGACCGCATCGAGGAGCTTGCCGAGACGCCGATCGCCTATGTGAGTGTGGGAACGCGGCGCGATCAGATCATCTCTGCGCGTTAGGTCACGTCAGGCATGGCGGGAGTGTGTTGAACCGATGAAGCGGGATTCGGTTGATGTCGTGATCGTCGGAGCGGGTCCCTGCGGGCTGGCCGCGGCCGTCTCGGCGAAGCGGGCCGGGTTTCGCACGACGGTGATCGAGCGGTCGTGTGTGGTGAGCGGAATTGCGTCTTATCCGACCTACATCACCTTTTTCTCGACGCCGTCAAAGCTGGCCATAGGTGGCGTGCCGTTCGTTCTGGCTACGGAAAAGCCAACCCGCCGGGACGCCATGGCCTACTACCGGGCGGTGGTCGAGTATCACGACCTGGATGTGCGGCAGTACGAGACGGCGGTGTCGGTGGAGAGGTTGGTCGGGGGTCGGGGGTCGGGGGTTGGAGAGGGGGATAGCGTGGCTCTGGGGTCGATTGAACGACTCGAGGGCCAAGATTACGTGGCGGCCGGCTCCGAAGGCGAGTCAGGAGTCGGGGGTCCCCCCCCCACGTCCACGTTACCACACTCGCGGAGCAGGTCCACCACCATTTCCCCGCCACTTGGTGCTCAATACCGCATCCGCTCCGTCACCCGCTCGGGGAATGAAACCACCACCGATGCGCACGCAGTCGTCATCGCGACCGGATACTTCGGCATCCCCAACCGGCTTGGTATTCCCGGTGAACATCTCCCTCACGTGACCCACCTTTACCGGGAAGGCCACGATGCCTTCCGCCGGAACGCGGTCGTCGTGGGGGGGGGGAATTCCGCGGTGGAAGCGGCGCTCGACCTCCATCGGTCCGGTGCTCGTGTCACCCTCGTCCACTTCGGCCCGTCCTTCGACCGCAACATCAAGCCATGGGTGCTACCGACCATCGAGGCACGCATGCAGTCCGGGGAAATCGGCGTCCGCTGGAATGCCAAACTCACCCGCATCGATCACGAATTCGTCGCACTGGAGACCGCATCGGGCTCGGAGCAGCTTCCCGCCGACCATGTGTACCTCATGCTCGGCTACCAGCCGGAAATCGGACTGCTCGAGAAACTCGGGGTGCCGATCGACAGGGAAACGGGGGTCCCGAGGCACGACCCCGCCACGATGGAAACGGCGATTCCGGGAATTTTCATAGCGGGCGTGATCGCCTCGGGATTCGATGCCAACAAGACCTTCATCGAGAACGGGCGTTTCCACGGTGACCTGATCGCCCGGCGCCTGTCCGCGGAAGACGAGCCGGGGGCTAACCCATCTCCGTCGTGACTGCGGAGGGTGCATTAGTTTTACCCCTTCGTGCGGGCCGCCTCGCGTCAGCGGCCGGCGCCCTGCCTATCGATTCCGCATCTTCGTCATGACCCCCGAAAGCTCCACGCCCGACGTGATGGACAAGCTCGTGTCGCTATGCAAGCGTCGCGGGTTCATCTTCCAGTCTTCCGAGATTTATGGCGGCACCGGTTCGGTGTGGGACTACGGGCCGCTCGGCGTGGAGCTCAAGCGCAATCTGCAGGACAGATGGTGGCGCGACATGGTTCGCGCCCGGGACGACATCGAGGGCCTCGATTCGGCCATTCTGATGCATCCGCGCGTCTGGGAAGCGAGCGGCCACGTGAGCGGTTTCGCCGATCCGCTCGTGGAGTGCCGCGCGTGCAAGCGCAGGTTCCGCGCTGACGAAGACAACATCAAGGGTACGCCGGGGACGCCTGACGTGCAGTGCCCGGTATGCGGCGCGAAAGGCACGATCGGCGAGTCGCGGCAGTTCAACCTGATGTTCAAGACTTTCATGGGTCCGGTGGAAGACACAGCCTCCATCGTCTACCTGCGTCCGGAGACGGCGCAGGGTACGTATGTGAATTTCGTGAACGTGCAGCAGGCGACCCGGCAGAAAGTCCCGTTCGGGATCGCGCAGATCGGCAAGGCGTTTCGCAA
>JBGTNB010000158.1:0-16525 GCA_041743285.1 Gemmatimonadaceae bacterium | reverse complement strand
GACTGGGGGTCGCGCTCCTCTTCGCGCATGGAGGCGGTATCGGAGTTGGTACTACCCCCGGCTGAAGTGCGGCCGGCGGGCGATTCGGTCGAGCCCAGCGCCGCTGCCGCGATAGCCCCGGCGCCCGCCAGCGCTCCTCCGGCTATGCCTCGGCGCACGGAGCCGGAAGTGGGCCAACTCCAGTCCGCGTCGGCCACGACGGCCACCGACGTCAGCGTTCAGCAGGAGGCCCTCGAATCGAGGCGCATGATGGACTCCGGCTCTCGGGCCGAAGCATCTCGCCTGGCAGATATGAGCGTAGCAGCTGCCCCGCCCACCTCCCCATCGGTCCGGCAGCGAGTTGTCGCTGGGTCGCAGTCGCTGGCCAGGAGTGGCAGCGTGACCTCCAACGCGGTCAGTGTGACCGGGTGTTACGAGTTCGACTCTCGTGGCGAGGGTGGCACGGTGGCTCCGTTGCTCCCTGGCGTAGTGCGGCTCACCGATTCCGCGGACGTTGTAGCCGACGTGGCGGCGGCCGCTCAGCCGCAGGAGCGGGCGTTTGCCGCGGCGTCTCTGGTGGTGGTTCCGCCGGCTAGTGATTCGGGGAAGCCCGGATGGACGCTCACGGACAGCGACTCGATCTCAGTGCGACTCGCTGTCAGGGGTCAATCGGTACTGGTGACTTTCCCCTCGCCGGCCGCGAATCCGCGGCTTGGCCGCGTAGCCGCTTCAGGGGGGCAGACTGGTAGCTCCGAGAGGACAGGTACGGTGTTGGTTAGACGGGTTCCGTGCGGGGTGCGGTGACGGGGCGGGGGTAAAGGCGGGAAAGGGAAAACGGGAAATGGGAAATGTCGAGAAGCGGGAAACGGGAAAGGGGAAACGGAGGGGAGTTGACGCTCTCGAATCCGGCGATCAGCCCCATCCACCGCTCCGAGCATCGCGCCCCATTCCCGTTTCCCGTTTCCCATTTCCCGTTTCCCGTTCCCTTTCCGACGGCGCCCTCCCGAGGACCCTCTCGTCATGCGATGGCAGGCGGACTGGTTGATCCAGGCGTAGGCCGTGCAAGGCGGCGGCTGTGCGCGCTTGAGACCGGTGGCTCTCCACCAGCTTGCGGCGAAGGAGGACGCCCATCGACGTGCGGGGGAGCTCGTCACAAAAGGTGATGAGCGCGGGCTCCTTGTACGACCCCAGTCGGTCCGCGCAGTGGGCGCGCAGCTCATCTTCCGTAGGAACAGCGCCCGCCGCCGGCACGATCCACGCCCGGGCCACCTGCCCCCGACGATCGTCAGGCACCCCCGCCACCCCGGCCTCAGCCACCGACGGGTGGAGCGTGAGTGCGTCTTCGATCTCTCCCGGCCAAACCGTGACGCCGTCGATCCGGATCATGTCCGCCACGCGCCCCACGAGGTACAAATGGCCGGTGACATCGAGATAGCCGGCGTCGCCCGTTCGCAGCCACTGCCTTTCACTCTCTTCAGTGAACGCCGGAGGAACATCGCCGGCTTTGCGCCAGTAACCGCGCATTTGTTGCGGGCAACTCACCCAGATCTCACCGATCGTGCCTGGCGAAAGCTCTTCGTGCGGAAGATCGAATTCGCAGATACGCACGCTGATGTCGGGAAGCGGAAGCCCGACCGAGCCGTTCCTCCGCGCGCCGCCCGCCGGATTGACGGTAACGGTGCTCTGCGATTCAGTAAGCCCGTAGCTGTCCAGGATCGCGCATCCGATCACCTGCTCGCAGCGTGCACGGGCGGCGGCCGTCATCGGAGCGCCACTCGTAAGGCAGATCTTCAGTGACGAGAAGTCCATGCTTCCCGACCGCACCAACGGGCTATCCAGGATCGAGGAGAACATCGCCGGCGAACCGCTCAGGAATGCTGGCTTGACGCGCTGCACCGTCTTGAGCAGCTCGCCTACATCCCCCGGTGCCGGAACGAGCGAAAGCGGCAGTCGCGCCATGAGCGCAAGTCCCTGCAGAGGGAGCATTGCGGTCGTGTGATGAAGTGGCAGTGCGAGCATCATCACGCTCGTATCGGTGTCGGCGAAGTCGCGTAGCCAGGCTGAAAGCTGAAAACCGCTCGCCACCCCCGCGCGGTGCGTACCGAGCACGAGCTTCGGTTCTCCACCCGTGCCGCCGGTTGGTAGAAGCGTAGCATCGGCGTCCGGACTGATCGTCAGCCGCGGCCGGTGCGCTCCCCTGTAAGACTCCAGCAATTCCGGGAGCCATTGATCTTCGGGTGACAGCCGCAATCGATGCCCTTCCCGAACGTCCTGTAGCAGGTCGAACAGGAAGCGTGAGGCACGTGGAAGATGCTCCTTGATGCCGGTAACCAGAAGGTGCGGGATCCGCAGTTGCTGCTTCGCCGCCTTCGCTCGTGCATAACAGGAGGTAATCGTGATCAGGACTCGCGGCTCCAGCTGTGCGAGCAGCGACTCCAGCTCGCCGGCGGGGGAGGCGGGATCGAGGGGAGCCACTATCGCCCCGGCCTTCCACGCGCCGAACTCGGCGATTAGGAACTGGGGGCAGTTGGGAAGCAACAACGCGACGCGATCCCCCGGTGAAACGCCGAGGTCGAGCAGGGCCGCGGCAAAGGCGTTGCTCAGCCGTTCCAATCGGGAGGCGGTTACAGAAGCTCCCTTGAACAGCACTACCGGATGTTCGGGCTCGTCGCGTGCGGTGGCCGACAGGTAGTCGACGAGCGTCAGATCGGGGTAGGGCTCGAGCGAAACCGGAACACCTTGGTCATAGTGGGCCAGCCACGGGCGCTTCACCATGAAATTGATCACCGGGAGAAGGACGAGCTGCGGGTCTCGATAATTATGCCCCAAGCCGGATGCGGCAAGAGGCAATTCGCCTTGACCCCTATCAAGCCGACTGCAGCTCGTTGTCTCCGGCGGAATCGCCCAGGTCGTCTGAGGGGCGCAGCGCACGCATTACCGTCCTTCCGGTTGCGAGCGCCCCCATTATCACAAGAATGTAGAAAGAGTAGAATCGCCACCACACGAGCGACGCGCCGAGCAGAAACGCCGGTATTACGCCACCGAGAAAATGCTTATATCCAAGCTCGATAACCCCTCCCCCGCTGGGCACGGGGGCCACCACTGCCCCATAGAACAGGGCCAGCGGCCACAGGACGAGCGGCGCGAGGGGTTGCAGGGCAGCGCCTAACGCAAACACGATGATTGGCAGAATCGCGAGCCGGAGTGCCACGTGCACCAGGGAGACCACGTAGGCGGCCAGGCCCAGTCCCCAGTGTGCGTGGCGCACCGCTTCGGTACTTTCGCGCACCCGGCGGAGAGACCGTTGGACCGCTTCCCACCTGCCGCCATGCACGCCGACAGCCGACAGCCAGAACGGCGGCCCTCTCTCGGATCGCCGGGCCAGCGCCATACCCAGGACGGCGATACCTATCACCACCAGCGCGTAAACTCCAACCACCGCGAGAACCCCGTGGAGCGCGGCGCCGGCGTCGGTGAACATCACGGCAAAGACGATTACGGCAAGAGCCAGGGAGAGCATCTCGAGCGATAGCTCCACCCAGAGGAGGAGCAGATTGTCCGAAGGCTTAATGCCCGCTTCGGCAAGAATCAGGAACCGCGCTGGCTCCGCACCGCTTCGCGCCGGCGTGATAGCGGCGCCAAAGTCCCCCGCGACGCAGGTGCGCACGGCGGTATTGAAACTGAGCGGTATGTGCAATGCCATCGCTGCAAGCTTGAACTTCATGCCTCGCGCCAGGACCTCGAGGCATGCCACCGCCGCACAGGCGGCGTGCGCCCAGAGGGGCAGAATAGCGGGGTTGCGCTGCTCCGGCCAACTCGAATAGACCACGAACACCGACGCACCAATCGCGGCGGCGAAAGAGAGGATCGCGAGGATCCAGCGGGGAGTGGTCACACAGTACGGGGTGGTGGGCGCATTAGCGGCGACATCGGCGTGGCGGAACTGAACTTCATGTCGCGCGTCCAAGGTAACGGCGACTGAAGAAGCGCGCGACAGCATGGGCGACTGAGCGGAGTCCCTCCGCCCTACGGTCTACAAGAGAATTTTGTGCCGGACACCGGCAACCAGGTGCGGAAACGCAACTGGCCTTGCAGATTGGCACCAACTGCCCACGAGAGGAACCATGCGTGCTGGAGCCATCATAGGCATCGTGCTGATCGTCGCCGGTGTCCTTGCGCTCGTCTACCAAGGAGTCACCTACAACCGCGACAGGACGGTGCTGGAGGTGGGACCGATATCGGCGACCGCGGAGACGCGGGAGACGATCCCCATTCCGCCGGTGCTCGGCGGACTTGCAATTGCGGCCGGTGTGGTCCTGCTCGTCATGTCCCGGCGCCAGCGATCCTGAACGGTTGCCCGGCAGTCATAAGGCGGCAGGGTCGTAAGGATCTGTAGTGCGCCGAGCCTCGTTGGGCGGGCGGAGACTGCATGCACGTGAGCGGACGCCACCGCGAATGCTGAACGGATGTCCCGACACTTTCCGTACAGCCTCGACGGTCCGTGATTCGTTCTGGCCGGTATATTCCGGCTAGGCGGATTGGCCGCCAACGCCCCTGCAATCCCGTACGCCCGTCCCTGTGCCGCGTCGCCCCCGGTTGTTTGCCATAGCACCCTACACCGTCGGTTTGATGGTGGTAGTGCTAGTGCTGGTCGGCGCGCTTGCCTACAAGGGCTATGATGCCGAACGGTCGCGCCGCACGACAGCGGAAGCGACGCTTCGCGACTACGCCAAGTTCGCGGCGTGGGAATACGGGTTTCGTGCGAGGAACACCCTGCTTCCCGCAATCGTCACCCCTTTCATTGCGCCCATCACAAGGGTCGATCCGACCCTCCCCCCCTCGGCTCAGCCTTCACCGCAGGAGTTCGCCGCTCTAGCCCGTCAGCGCGCTGAATATTGCGGGTGTCTCGACACTGCTGCGCGCTTCTTCCGGTACGATTGGCGAGACAGCTCGTTCCTGCTCGATCGCGCGCTGGCGGCTGATGTCGGGCAGTGGGTGCGGGATACGGTGGCCGCCCACGAGCGGCGATTCGCCCGGCCTCCCGGATTCGTGCCGCTCACCTTCGGGTCTTCAGGATCGCCGCTCGAGCGCCTGAACGTGGTACTGACTAACGATTCGTACGTGCTGTTGTTCGATGAGCGCGGAGGAGTCTCACTGATGGTGGCGTACGTGCTTTCGCGTGATTACGAGAGCGCGCCTGTCGTCACCTACGGGATGGTACAGGCGGCCGAGACCTTCGCAGCGCCTCTGCTCGCCCACACGTTCCGCGATGAGCCGTTGTTCCCGCGGGCGCTCGTCGGAGACGTGCCCAACGATTCGGTGCTGCGCGTTGCAGTCCATACGCCTGATGATGTTCTGCTCTATCAGTCAGGTCCGCCAGACAGCGCCGCTTTCGTCGGACTCGACACTCTCGATGCGGCATTCGGCAGCCTCCGGTTCGCTGTGTCACTGCGGCCCGAGTTCGCTGGCAGGCTCGTCGTCGGCGGACTGCCTCGATCGCAATGGCCATTGCTGCTTGGCTTGTTCGTCCTAACGGCGGCGCTTCTGGCCGGTGCGGTGGTGCAGCTGCGGCGACAACACGAGCTGGTAAGGTTGCGTGCGGATTTCGTTTCCGGAGTATCGCACGAGCTCCGCACTCCGTTGACGCAGATCCGGCTGTTCGCCGAACTGCTCCACACGGGCGCATTGAGAACCGACGCCGAGCGCTCGCGGGCGACGCGGGTGATGGATCAGGAAGCGCGCCGCCTGACGTATCTAGTGGAGAACGTTCTGGCGTTCTCTCGGCAGGAGCGCCAGCACGAGCACATTGCGCGCGAGCTGGTTGATGTGTCGGCCGAAGTGCGCGACCTGCTCGACTTCTTCGGCCCAGTGGCACGCGCGCGCGGCGTGCACCTTACGATGAATGTTCTGGGCGATACGCACGCCAATATCGATCGCGACGCTCTGCGTCGCATTCTGCTCAACCTGCTGGATAACGCCGTGAAGTATGGTCCGCTGGACCAGCGGGTGCTGGTCAGCGCCGAGCGCCTGACGCACACGCTGCGCATAGAGGTGAGTGATCGCGGTCCCGGTATTCCGGCCGAGCATGCGGATCAGATCTGGGAGCCATATAAGCGTCTTGCGCGCGACGCCAACTCCGCCGTCGGTGGCAGCGGCATCGGACTCGCCGTAGTTCATGATCTGGCCAAGCTGCACGATGGACGCGCGTGGGTCGAGGCGAATCCGGGGGGTGGCGCGCGGTTCGTCGTTGAACTGGGCCTTGGCCAGTTGCCGTCTCAGGCGACGACTGCACCGCGTGAGGCCCATGCGGAAACCGTGCGGGAACCCGCATGAACCGCATCCTCATCATCGAGGACAATCCCGATCTGGCCTTCGGCCTGCGCGCGACGCTCGAGATCGAAGGTTATGCGGTCGAGGTAGCCCCGGATGGCCGCCGCGGATTGGCCGGCGCGCGCGCGTCACGTCCTGACCTGATCATCCTCGATCTGATGATCCCGGAGGTGAACGGCTATCAGGTGCTGCGCACGCTGCGTGAGGACGGAGATCAGACGCCGGTGCTGATTCTCACCGCGCGCGGCGAAGAAGCCGACAAGGTGCTCGGATTCCGGTTAGGTGCCGACGATTATGTCACCAAACCGTTCGGCCGGCTCGAACTCTCGGCCAGGGTCAACGCGCTGCTGCGACGGTCCGGCGGCGGGCGGAATTCAAAGACACCGGAGGTGGAGCGGTTCGGCGACGTGGAAGTGCATCCCGCTTCCCGCACGGTGATTCGAAACGGCGAGACGGTGGCGCTCACGCCCAAGGAGTTCGACCTGCTTCTCGCGCTCATCCGGCGGCGCGGTGCGGTGGCCAGCCGCCACGAGCTGCTGCGCGAGGTATGGGACCATCACGCCGTCGTTATGACGCGTACGGTGGATATCCACATTGCCGAACTGCGTCGTAAGCTCGAGGCCGACAGTTCCAATCCGCGGCACATTCTGACCGTGTGGAAAGCCGGCTATCGTCTGGCGGCCTGAAGCCGGTCGTCTTCTTCTCCCACTGACCGATGAACCGCTTCATTCCAGCTGCGGCCGCCCCGGCCGCCCTCACATGGATGCTACCGCTGGCTCTCTGCGCGCAGGAGGTTGCTGCCCGGACGCACATGCCACGCCCCACCAGTTCAGGCATAACGGCGGATGATCTGCGAACTCGGCTGTTCATTTTCGCCGACGACTCGATGGAAGGGCGCGAGGCGGGAACCAAGGGGCACATCAAGAGCACTGACTATCTGGCGGCTGAGCTTCGCGCGTTAGGGCTGCAGCCGGCCGGTGACAGCGGCACCTACTTCCAGGCGGTGCCGCTCGTCAGCCGCGGTGTAAATGAGGGGAGCAGCGTGAATGCGAACGGAACACCGCTCGCGATTTGGAGCGATGTAGTGCCCGTTCGCGGTGGTGACGTTGCCGGAGCGACGTCCGTGTTCGCCGGGTCGTTGCACGACACAAGCAGCTGGATCGACCGGGAGACCGCACGCGGCCGACTGCTCGTCTTCCGTGCGGATCGCGGCCCGCTTGCGCTGCCAGCGGTGAACGAAGGTGCACGATTCCAGCACGCCGCCGGTGTGGCGATCGTGGTACCCGCGCCCATGCTGCAAGCCTACACCAACTTTCTTCGGACCCCGCGCTTGGCGCTGCGTCAGGAGCAGGCCGGCGCGACCATTCCGGTCATGCTTCTATCCAGTGCCGCGGCCGCGACCATGCTGTCCGCGCCTGTCGAGACGGCGCAGCCGGGACGGACGGGAGGTCCGGTCCGCGTCCACATCGAATACAGCGAATCGATCGTCCCGGCTCGCAACGTGGTTGCGACATTTCCAGGAAGTGATCCATCACTTCGCGGTCAGTACATAGCGATCGGCGCGCATAGCGATCACGATGGCATTTCGGCACAGCCAGTGGATCACGATTCGCTGCGCGCGTTCAACGCCGAGGTAGAGCGGCGGCAGCAGGCGAAGGGAGGAGCACTCACATCAGCAGAGCGCCGAGCGATCCACGTAAATGTCGACAGCCTGCGAAGGCTCGGACCGGCTCGTCTCGATTCCATTTACAACGGCGCGGATGACGATGGGTCGGGATCGGTTGCGGTTCTGGAGATCGCCGAAGCGATGGTCCGCGGAGCACGGAAGCCGAAGCGGTCGATGCTGTTCGTGTGGCACACCGCGGAGGAAAAGGGGCTGATCGGCGCCGATTGGTATTCCGCGCATCCAACGGTTCCTCGCGATTCGATCGTCGCCCAATTGAACATCGATATGATCGGCCGCGGCGGCGCGGACGACATTCCCGGCGGGGGCCCGGCATACCTTCAGCTCATCGGATCGAAGCGCCTATCGACGGAGCTGGGGCAGTTGGTGGAACAGGTGAACAAGGAGCGGCCGGCGCCGTTCACCTTCGACTACCAGTTCGACGCGCCGGGGCATCCGGAGCAGTACTACTGTCGCAGCGATCACTACATGTACGCCCGGTACGGCATTCCGGTAGTGTTCTTCTCGACCGGCGACCACCGCGACTATCACCAGCTGACGGACGAGCCCCAGTACATCAACTACGGCAACCTGCAACGGGTAACCCAGCTCATTCACGATGTTGGGCTGCGCCTGGCAACCCAGGCTGGTCGCGTGCAGGTAGACCAACCCAGTCCGCCCTTGGATGCGCCGTGCAGGCAGTAGCCTTGGGCCTCAGGCGGCGCCGGCCAGCGTTTCATCCTGAATGACCTCGCGCCGCCAGCTTTGCATCATCTTGTCGAAGACGTGGACGAGCGCGGCATCGAATTCCGTGCCGGCCGCTTCACGGAGGTAGGCCATAACCCGTTCATGCTCCCACGAATCGCGATAGGGACGCCGCGTTCGTAAGGCATCGTATACGTCGCAGATATGCACCACATGACTGGCCGGGTGGCAGTCGCGGCGAAAGTGAAGCTTGGGATACCCGCATCCGTCGATCATGATGTGGTGCTCGTAGGCGACGGCTGCCGCGATGTCGAGCTGCTGGCCGCTCTTGAGTATGAGCCGTGCGCCATGCACCGGATGCTGCTGGATGATCTCCCGCTCTTCGGGCGTGAGTTTTCCGGGCTTGTTCAGCAGGTCGTTGGGGATGCACACCTTGCCGATGTCGTGCAGCAGGCCGGACACGCCGAACGCCCTCACTTCCCGCGCGCCGAGGCCTAACGATTCAGCCAGCGCCATTGCCAACACCGAGACGTTGAGCGAGTGCGTGGTGGTGTACTCGTCGTACTCGCGAAGTGAAAGCAGCGGCATGACCAGCTGATGTTCGGCGTGCATTACCGAGGACAGCGAGCGAACCGTCGCCTCCGCCTCGAGAAGCGGAATGGAGCTCCCATCGACGACCTCGCCGTGTATCCATTGCGTTGCCGCCACCTCCTCGGCCAGCGAGTAGCGTATGGTGGCGGTAGGCAGCGCGACTCCGAGCGGAGTAGTCTGCTGCTCACCGCGGAGGCCGAGTACGCCGTACCGCACCGCCGACTGGCGCATCTGCGGTGCCTCGGCCGAGCCCGCGCTCGCCAGCCGCGT
Source organism: Gemmatimonadaceae bacterium (assembly GCA_041743285.1). Lineage (GTDB taxonomy): Bacteria > Gemmatimonadota > Gemmatimonadetes > Gemmatimonadales > Gemmatimonadaceae > JALZIF01. The sequence continues at coordinate 6,987 of JBGTNB010000158.1, read as the reverse complement.
GGCGATCTCATCGAGGAATAGCTCGAACGCGTCGCGCGATACCTCGACCGAGAGCTCCAATCGCTGAACTCCGGCTTTCGCCAGGCGCGCCGCCGGCGGCCAATCGCGTAACTCCCGCAGACTGCGGCCGGCATAGATCACCTCGCGCTCTACGAAGCTGAATTGCGGGGCGGCGTCCCGTTCCAGAAGTGTCTGCAGCCGCTGGTACGCTGTATCGACGGACCGGGCGCGGGCGGGGTGCCCGTCCTGGTACAGGCCCATTGCGGCAATTGCCTGGCCAAAGGCAATGATGAATACAGTCGCCTCGTTCACGATGCACTCCCTGGCGCCGCGGCGGCGCGTACGCGTGGATCGTTATGTGCCTTGGCAAGCGTCAGTACCGTCGCCACCAGAGGCTCGTTCGGCCAGTGCAATGCAAGCGATGAGATGGCCGCCAGTAGATCGGCGGTAACGGGAGTCAGCCGCCGCCGGCCAAAGAAGGTGCGCTCGAGCGCCGAGTTCAGCGCCAGCTCGAAGCCCTCCCTCGTGCCGCTCGCGGCAAGTGCGCGTATGGCCAGCGGCGCCTGTTCGTCGTTCATCGTTCCATCCAGCAGGCGACGAATCATCGGCGCCACCGCCGGGCGCGGACAGGAGGCTGCCGCCGCACTCAACGCTATTCTCTGCACTCCGTCATCCGCGTCGTGAAACCCGAGAACGATTGCCCGTTCGCGCCAGGCCGAGTGCTCGACCATTAGGCGCATGGCTTCACGTCTCACTCTTACGTCTGGATGCTGGGCGTGCTCGGCCGGGCTCCAGCCCGGCGGAATCGCACCCACCCTCCGCACCAGCGTCAGTATGTTCCGCCTGACGAACCACGGGGCGTCCGGCAGCCGGTCGACCGCGGCGGCAGCCGCCGGCATTCCGATCGAGATCAAATGGTTGAGTATCAGGCGCCGAGTACCGCGCGACTGAGCGGAGGCGAGAGCATCCAGCAGAGGCCCCGCGCAAGCCGCACCGCACATTTCCACCAGGCGCTCGAGCACCGTGGCGTCAAGGGGCTCGCTGGCCAAAAGAGCGGCCAGCTGCGTGCCCGAGGATAGTTCGGCCCACAGGCGCTTGGCGGTAGCCGAGCCTGGTGGAGACGAGTCGAGGAGCTCCACTACGCGTTGAATCTGCCCCTGTGAGGCGAGATCGAGGAGCGCGCGAAGAGTCGGCTCCTCGATCAGATCGAGCTCCAGACTCATCGCCACGATGCGCTCCGCCTCAGACAGACCTGCGTCGGGGGAAGCTGCCACCTCCGGTGATGCCCGCGCCATGCGGTCCAGCATCTTGCGGTACTCGTCCGGATTCGGATCGGGAAGCGACCAGCCGCGCACCAGCTGCCTAACCTGCTCGCGCAGTGCCCCATCGGCCGGGGACGCCGGCTCACTCGCACCGGAGGCTTGTGCGGCGAGTTTGTGGAGGAGTCTAGCCATGGAGTGGGATATGGTCTGCCCCGATGCAACCGCGGCCGCCTCTACGAGCTCGACAACGGCGTCAACCGCCACACCTTGCGAGGCATCGAGCATAAACCGGCGGCGCTGCACCGTGTTGCCGCCCATCTCCAGCAGCCGGCTCAGTGTCTCCGGCCGAAGCGAGCTTATGAGGCGCGACACACGCTGGCGCAACGCAGCTGATTCCGGTGTCTGTCCGCAGCGTAGCTCGTCGGAGATCTGAAGAAGGTATCCCACAACCACCTGATCGTACGCGACTTCGCGTTCGTGTCCGTTGATCGCACTGGCGAGCGTCACCGGGTCCAGAGCTCGATCGTCCCCCGATTCCGGTAATTCGTTATCCAGTGCGGCACGCGCCAATCCAATCCAGAGGTCGGCGCCGATCGCCGAGCCCGAAGCGTTCCCGTCCTGACCGCCATCGAGCAAAGTCAGCCGCGAGAAGTTGACTGGGTGCAGCTTGATGTGGCTCATTCCACCGCTTGGATTCTTGCTCAGTCCCAAGGGCCGGTCGGAACGGTCAGGATCCTCGGAGAGTGCCGCGAGGAAGCTCCGAACATCGGCTTCACCAACTCCGCTGTCGAATTGAACCGCTCCTATCTGGTGACGGTGGAGGCGGTCGGCCAGGTCGGCAAGCAACGGATGGGTACAGTCGGTGGCTACGCCTTCTATGACGAGTTGTTGGCGCGCTACCCCCAGCGCCAGCGTCGGGCGCATGGCAAGAATGGCGCGCAGCGACTCGAGCAGGTCTGCTGAGGCGCCCTTGAGCTGCGGGTGGCCGGACGGGTAAAACGAATGCTTGTTGAGGCTTATCGAGAGCAATACCAGGAAATCAGAGAGCTCGCGAGTGAGCGTAGCGCTCCCCGCGGTTAGGGCCTGCGTTTCGACTGGCTGGTGAGCAGTTCCCATGAAGTCCGTCTGGTCGACGATCTATGGTTCCCTTTTGACGGGAGCCGAGGACGGGTACGGTTTCTGCCTCCGCTGCGCCTCGTGCGAAGCATGACCCGACTCCGGAGAGACGGATTCACTACGGTATGGGTCACCATCTCGAACAGGGAGGAATTCATATGCGATCGGGCACGCTCAGATCACTCGCGACGGGGGTGGCAGTCTGCCTGGCCGCCGGGTTCATGGCGGGCTGCGATGACGGTGCTGATCCGGACCTCGAGAGCACGGAAACGCCAGCGATGGGCGATGTGGTGGCGATGATGGACATTGATGTCGAGGAGGTGCGCCTCGGCCGCGCCACGAGCGCCGACATGCGCATCGTGGACGAAGCGGACGACTTCGCGCCTAGCGACTCCATATTTGCGTCGGTCAAAACGGATGGGGTAGCCAATTCCGCGACGTTGACGGCTCGGTGGACGACCGAATCCGATTCCCTGCTGCACGAGGAGACGAAGACGATGGCGTCGAACGGAGAGCAGTGGACGTCGTTCACGTTTGGTGGCGGGTCACTTGCCGAAGGCGACTACGAATTGAAGATTCTGCTCAACGGCCGGGAGGTCGAAGAGCGTGAGTTCTCCATCGAGCGCCCGTAGTCCTGACACTCGCCTGACGAGGGTCGGAGGCGATGACTCGTCGCGACTAGTGCGGCGGACGCCGGACGAGTGACCGCCGGGTGAGTGTGCGCGCTTTTCGGGCGCGCTACGATGCCGTGATCGTCGGCGCCGGGCCCAATGGTCTGTCGGCGGCGATCACGCTGGCTCTCGCCGGTCGCTCGGTACTGGTCCGGGAGGGTGCCTCAGCCGTGGGCGGTGGAGCGCGCTCGATGGCGCTAACTCTCCCTGGCGCCGTGCACGATGTCTGCTCGGCCGTGCACCCGCTGGCGGTCGGTTCGCCATTCTTTCGCACTCTCCCGCTGGCGAATTTCGGCCTGGAATGGATCCACGCTGATGTTCCCCTCGCACACCCGTTCGATGGCACGCCCGCTGCGGTTCTCTCGCGTGATGTCGGCGAGACTGCCGCGGGCCTGGGCAACGATGGAGATGCCTATCGAGCGGTGGTGGAGCCGCTGGTGGGCGACTGGCCCATACTCGCTCCGGCTATACTCCGGCCGTTGCGCATTCCGCGGCATCCTTTCGTCATGGCCCGGTTCGGACTCGCCGCTCTTCGCGCCGCCGCGCCGTACGTGCGGTCCCGGTTTGAAACACCGGTTGCTAGAGGGCTGTGGGCGGGACTCGCCGCTCATAGCATGCTGCCGCTCGGCCAAATGCCCACGATGGCAATCGCACTGGTGCTTGCAGTAGCTGCTCATGCCGAGGGCTGGCCCTTTCCGCGCGGCGGTGCGCAGCGGTTGTCGGATGCGTTGGCTGCCTATCTGCGGTCTCTGGGAGGGGAGATAGTGACCGGAGCGCCTGTCGAGTCTCTGGACGATCTGGAGCCGGCGCGGTCGGTATTGCTGGATGTGACCCCGGCGCAACTGGTACGAATAGCCGGTGATTCGCTGCCGCACCGGGCGCGCCGGGCACTCGAGCGATATCGTTATGGTCCGGGGGCGTGTAAGGTCGATTGGCTTATCGAGGGGCCGATTCCGTGGTCCGATCCTCGTTGCGCCCGCGCGGGCACGGTGCACCTTGGCGGAACGCTCGACGAAATCGTCGTTTCGGAGAGCGCGCCATGGCGCGGAGAACATGCCGAGCGTCCCTTCGTACTCCTGGCACAACCATCGGTTTTCGATGCCAGCCGAGCTCCGGACGGACGCCACGCCATATGGGCCTACTGTCACGCGCCACACGGATCGACAACAGATTTGCATGCACGGATCGAGATGCAGGTGGAGCGTTTCGCACCGGGGTTTCGCGACCGAATCGTCGCCCGCCACGTGATGACGGCTCGTGACCTCGAGTCGCACAATCCCAATCTGGTGGGTGGAGATATCGGCGGCGGAGCAAACACGATGCTCCAGTTGTTTCGCCGGCCCACATCCATGTTGCACCCTTACCGCACGGCGATTCCGAACGTTTATCTCTGCTCCGCGTCGACACCGCCCGGCGGAGGCGTACACGGCATGTGCGGCCATCACGCTGCTCTGGCGGTGCTTCGCGACGACCGATAAAGTCGCTTCCGACGCGACAATGATCATCCTCCCATTCTCACACTACACGGTCCGCTCTTGTCCGACTGGCCCATAACCTTCGACGATGTGCTCGCCGCCCGCGAGAGACTGCGCCCGTATCTCGAGCGATCGCCGATGCGCACTTACCCGGTGCTCGACGCGCACGTCGGCCACGGCATCCGCGTGCTCGTGAAGCACGAGAATCTCAATCCCACCAACGCGTTCAAAATTCGGAACGCACTATCGCTCATGACGGCGCTCGCGCCTGACGAGCGCCGGCGGGGGGTGGTGGCCGCAAGCAAGGGGAATCACGGTCTGGGGCTAGCCTATGCAGGAGCGCTGCTCGGAGTGCCGGTGACCATTTGCGTGCCTGTCGATAACAATCCGGAAAAGAACGCAGCCATACGTGGATACGGGGCGACGCTCATCGAGCGAGGGGCCGATTATGACGAGTCGGCCGTCGTGGCGGAACAAGTGATGAAAGAGAAGGGGCTGGTTCTTGCGCACTCCACGAACGACCCGCGCGTCATTGCCGGCGCCGCGACGCTCACGCTCGAGCTGCTCGAACAGGCGCCGGAGATGGACGCCATGGTGATCGCGGTCGGGGGAGGATCGCAGGCGGTAGGCGCCATGACGGTGTTGCGTGCGCAACGTCCGGCGATTCGCGTGACTGCCGTGCAGGCCGCTGGTGCATCGGCGGCACATGACTCGTGGCACGCCGGTGCGCCTCGAACCACGGATTCGGCCCGGACGTTCGCCGATGGTCTGGCAACGAGGGCAGCATACGCACTCACGTTTCCCGCGCTCCTCGAGGGACTGAGGGATTTCGTGACGGTAACCGATGCCGAGATTGCCTCTGCCTTACGCCTACTTATCTCGACGACGCACACACTCGTAGAAGGCGCGGCTGCCGCGGGACTCGCCGCGCTGCTCGCACGACGTGAGGAGTTCGCCGGTCAGCGCACGGGAATCGTGCTCAGCGGCGGCAACATCGATGCGGCGACACTTCGAAGCGTGATGACGGGAGACATCTGATGTGCTGAAGGTGCCCGAGGCTGTGAGGCGGGCATACGCCATGCACATGGTGGCTCGTGATGACATCTCCCCCCTCCAGGCACAAATCTGATCGAGCCAACTCCACGCGGTTGGGTCTGCTCTGGTCCAGCGTTCGTGCCAGTCTGTGGTTCGTGCCAGCGATCAGCACCGCTCTCGCTTTGGTGCTGGCACTCGTCATCGTCAGAGTCGACGCCGGATGGAGTGCCAGCGGAACGCTGGATCGCATCCTTTTCAGCGGCGGCGCCGACGGCGCGCGTGGCGTACTCACCGCCGTGGCCGGTAGCCTGATTACCGTAACCGGGGTGGTCTTTTCCGTGACGGTAGTCGCGCTGCAACTCGCCAGCAGCCAGTTCACTCCTCGAGTGCTGCGCGGATTCATGGCCGACCCGGCAAACCAGATCGTACTCGGTATCTTCATCGGCACCTTCACGTATACGGTGATGGTGCTGCGAACGGTGACCGGCGCCGACGACAATCGTGCGGCGTTCATCCCGGAGTTGGGTGTCACGGTTGCCATTCTGCTCGTGCTGGTGAGCATTGGCGCACTCATCTACTTCATCAATCACTCGGCGCGCTCGCTTCAGGCAGCTGTGATCCTCACCCGCGAGACGCAGCATACGCTGAAGCGGATCGAGCACCTGTTTCCGCGTGGTTTCGGTCACCCGGATGAAGACCTTCCGGTGCCCCGCGCTCCCGCCGCTCCTGCCGCGGTCGTGCTCGCCGCCGAATCCGGATACCTGCTGGCGGTGCACGCCGATTCGTTGTTCAGTCTCGCGGAGGACCATCGCCTGACGATTCGTATGGATGTGCCGGTAGGGGGATTCGTCATTGAAGGCGAATCTCTCGCCTCGATCTGGCCCGTTTCGGCGGTGGATGACGCGGCGGTCAAGGCTGTGCGAGACGCGTTCGTTCTTGGCGAGGAACGAACCCCGGACCAGGATGTGGATCTGGGAATCATCGTGATCTCCGACATTGCGGTGCGCGCCCTTTCGCCGGGCGTCAACGATCCAACGACCGCCATGCTGTGCATCGATCGCCTCGCCGAGGTGTTGGTGCGGTTGGGCACTTCGGTAGAGCCCTTCGCCGCTCGAGTCAACGGCTCGGGCGAGCTTCGCTTTCTGTCTCGCGTAACGACATTCGAGTCGGCAGTCGGTCTCGCCTTTGATCAGATCCGCCATTACGGAGTCGGCAATCCGGCTATTGCAATCAAGCTCTTCGAGGCACTGCAGCGGATAGGCAGATTAGTGGCGGCCGATCGTCGCCGCGCTCTGACGGCGCAGGCGGAGATGCTGTTCGAGCAGGCTCGCGATTCGGCCATGGCGGCCGGCGACCGCCAATCGGTCGAACGTGCCGCCGGCGCATGCTTCAATGTGCTGGCTGGCAGGGACGTGGATTCGTCAGGCG
>JBGTNB010000157.1:0-3998 GCA_041743285.1 Gemmatimonadaceae bacterium | reverse complement strand
GTATCCTTCGGTAACCGCCGTTCGATAGGCATGCATCGTCAGCTCGTAGCCGGCGAGTGCCGCTACGAGCATGAGAAGCGTGGAGCGGGGAAGATGGAAGTTAGTGATGAGCTTGTCCACCGCGCGGAATTTGTAGCCGGGACGGATGAACAGCCGGGTCTTGCCGTCCTGTGCCGTCAACCGGCCGGACTCATCCGCCACGCTCTCGAGCGTGCGGGCGCTGGTCGTTCCCACCGCCCAGACGCGGCCTCCGTTCGCATGGACGGCATTGACCGTGTCGGCCGCTTGGCCGGTGACGCTGAACCACTCCTCGTGCATGACGTGCGCCGCCGGGTCTTCTGTCTCGACTGGCTTGAACGTACCGGCGCCGACGTGCAGCAGAATGTCTGCGCGGTCGACTCCCCGGTCGCGGATGGCCGCAAGCAACTCGTCGGTGAAGTGCAGTCCCGCCGTCGGCGCCGCCACCGACCCCTCTTCGCGCGCGAATACCGTCTGATACCGCGTCGCATCCCAGGCTTCGTCGACGCGGTCGATGTAAGGCGGCAGGGGGATGTGACCGTGCCGCGCGATGGCCTCGTGCACTGGCTGATCGGAGGTGAGCCTGACGAGCCGGGTGCGCCTCTCGGTCATCTCCGCGATCTCCGCATCGAACCCCTCGGCGATGTGCACCACGCGGCCCGGACGCAGTTTGCCCCCCGGACTCACCATTGCCTCCCACACGTCGTCTTCTCCCACGGGATTCAACAGCAGAATTTCCGCCGGCGCACCGGAAGCACGGCGACCCAACAAACGAGCGCGCAGCACCTTGGTGGTGTTCAGCACTATCGCGTCCCCCGCCGCGAACAGCTGTGGAAGATCCCGGAACCACGAGTGCTCTATCACTCCCGTCTCGCGATTCACGATCATCAGCCGGCTATCGTCGCGGTGCTCGAGCGGCGCCTGCGCGATGCGATCCGGCGGCAAGTCGTAGTCGTAGTCCGCCGTCCGGCTACCATGTGTCATCGCACGATCATCAGCTCCCGCGCGCTCTCGGCTCTGGCATTCGTCACCGCGTCGACTACGGCGATCGTCAGGCGGTACGCGCCTGGCGCCAGGTCGCCCAGGTCGAGCGTGAGATAGTCGAGCGTCACCGGCCGCGCGGGCACTCTACGATCAAAACTGACCGCAACCCGGTCATCGCGGCCACGATTCTCACCTCGTCCGAGAGTACCGCCGAGCACGCGGGCGACCGCGCGGCCAATGCGAGTGCCGTCGGTACGCACGATCCCGATCTCCACGCGATAGTTGCTCGAGCGCGTCGAGTCAGCGGCCAGATCGTACGTCTCCCAAACGAGTGCGATGTCCCGGCCGCGCTGCACGCGGCCAATGCTGGCGTGGATCGTTAGATCGCTCCACCGAGCCGGCAGACCGCCGGTGCTGCTCACGGAATCGGCCAGCAGCACATCGCTCACCCCGAAACCAGCGCCACGACTGAGCGCCACTGCGGCCACCGACCGTGCCGCGTTGCCGCTCTCGGGCTGCAACGCCTCGACGCGGTATCCGATCTCGGCGACGCCAACGCTCTGGCGCCATGACCGGCGGAGAAGTCGCGACGAATCGCCCGCGTTCATGGACATCACGTGCGAGCTGGTATCGCGGGCAAGCAGATTCGCATCGCCATCGAACGCAACGAATCCTATCTGCATGGAGCCGCTCGTCAGAGCCACCCCACGCGTCAGGCGACCGGTGGGTATCTCAGCCGCCACCAGCAGGTCCACCGAATCGCCGGCACCGCGGAAACGAGTTACCACCGTCGTAATGCTGTCCATTCGCCGGGTGGTGGCCAGATTGTCCCAGCGGGCGGGTGTGCGGTTGAACCGCTCGTCCTGCACATCGCGCACTTCGAACACTGCATTGGCGGTGCCGAACGAGGGAGAGAGCTTGAAGGCGAACGCCAGTCCGCTACGGTACCTCCACAATATGCCGATCCGTCCGAAGGTATCCGGTGGAAACGACATTGAAAGGTCGGGAGGACCATAGCGAACCAACACGGATCCCCGGTCGCTGTCCGCGCCACGTAGCCCGTACTCCTCCACGGTGTATAGAAGCTCGGCCTCGGTTACCCGGCTCAGGAACTCCAGCCAGTACTCGTTGCCCGGCGTAAGGGCCAGCGGATCGGCGACGGCCCAATACAGCCTCGCGGCGCGAGCAACACGCTGCTCGGTCATCCCTGCGAAACGCGCTGAATCCTTTGCGCCGAGCAGCCGGGAAAGCCGCGTAAAATGCGTTCGCTCGGCGCCTCCGAGCAGCGTCAGAGCGCTGTCGAACGCCGCTGTTGCCGTGCCATCGTCGCCGAGCCGGTGAGTCGCCAGACCTAACGCCAGCCATCCCCACGAATCCCACGGGGCTTGGCTCAATCGCCGATGGGCCGCCTCCCGGAGCTCCGTCCACTGGCCGCGGGAGGTCATCGCCATGAAGAGATGGCGCCGAGCCATCGTATTGTTGGCGTTCAGCGAAAGTGCCTGCTCGAAGTGGTCACGGGCCCGCATAAAGTCGTCATCGCCCAGCCGTCCCTCTAGCTTGTGGGCGAAATTGTCGAGAAAGTTCTGTAGCAGTCGCTCGTCGCGGATGTACACATCGAAGTCGGGATTCTCGACGCTGCCGGGCGCGACCCGGTCGATCAGCGGCTCGTATCGCCGCCAGTAGCGCATTCCCACCCGATCCAACGCCTCGGACGCCGTTATGTTGTCACCGATTCTGACCGCGGCATCGGCTGCGCGCTCGAACGCTCCCATCGCGTTGAACCGGACGGTCACCAGCGAGTGGGACAGAAAGAAGTTCGCAAGCGTCAGGTGAAAGCGGGCGCTGTCGGGCGCATAGGCCACCGCATAACGCAGCGAGGAGTCCGCTTGGCGGATCAGGCTGATGTTTCGCTGCGTCCACTTGACAGTGGTCGCCGAGTCCGGCTGCGCCAGCCGCCAGGCGATCCGTCCCTTACGATGCCATGCTGCCGCGGCTCGACGGTCGAGGCGAAGCGCCGAATCCAGGGCAGCCAGCGCCAACGACGAATCGCCCGCGGATGCTAGCGAGTCCGCACGCGCGACCAGCGCGGTCACACGGCTTGCGCGCTCGCTGTCGGTCGCCGATTGTGCGGCGCCCAGGTAGGGAAGGAGCGCCGATACGGCGACAAGTAGCGTGATTACAACGAATCGCATGCGGCGGGAAGCTAAAACGAAGGAGATGCTGTGTCGGTGCGGAGGGGTTGCACGCAGAGCCTCCTCTACTACGTAGACGCCTGGAGGAGGCTTACCGTTGTCGCGAGGCAGATTCCGGACCTTTCCCGCCGGTCAGGGGTCGATCCGCAACTCGCGCGAAGTGACTGCCTGTTGCTGCGTTGCGAGATCCGTGACCGTGACCGTCATCCTGTAGCGTCCCGCTGGCGCGTAATCCAGGTCCAGCGTGAGGTAATCGAGCACTACCGGCGCAGCGACACGCGTCTGCTCGTACGAGAGCGAAACGCGATCTTCACCCTGGCCGCTTATCCCAATGAGATCGGCGATGCCGCCGATCACCCTCGCACCCAGGCTGGCCCCGCGCGAAACCTCGAGCAAGGTGAGCGCGAGCTCCACTCTGTAACGCACCCGCCCCCGGCGCTCGGTGAGAGCATACGTCTCCCATGCAACGCCTATGTCCTCGTCCTGGCTCAGCACGCCGGCGTTCGGCTCAATGATCAGATCTGTCCACCTGGCGGCCGAATCGGCGCGTGGCGCTACCCGGTCGGCAACAAGCACGTCGCTGATCCCGAAGCCCCGGTCGTTAGTCAGGCGTACCGAGCCGAGCGCCCGCGCCGCACGGCCGCCTTCGGCCTGCAATGCTTCTACGCGATAGCCCAACTCGCCTGGCGCGAACCGGCGTCGCCAAGTCCGCCGCTCCGCCGCGTCGGGCTGAGCTACGTTCACGGTCTGCCGCATGCTGTCGCGCTCGACGATCTCGAGAGCGCCGCGATAGAGCGTGAGGCC
>JBGTNB010000156.1:0-3200 GCA_041743285.1 Gemmatimonadaceae bacterium | reverse complement strand
CCGTACTACCCCGGACGCGACGCACTCTGGGTAGGCCGGGAAGTCGTACGGCGTGAGGTAGACGAGCGTGAGATCGTTCACCCGCTCGCCATTGGCAGCGAGGCCTACTATCGTTATGCGACTGGTGACTCGGTGAGCTTCGAGCTCCCCGACGGTTCGGCGATCCGTCTTCGCGAAATTCGGATCGAGGCGCGCGAGCCCCGCTGGAATCTCATCGTCGGCTCGTTCTGGTTCGACGTTGCCTCGGCTCAGCTCGTCCGCGCTGCCTATCGCCTATCGATTCCGATGGACATCGTAATGGTGGCGGAAGAAGATGGCGACGACGACATTCCGCGGTGGCTGCGTCCAATGACCGCGAACGTTTCCGGCATCACGATTGAATATGCGCTGCATCGCGGACGCTGGTGGCTCCCGCGCATGCAGTACGCTGAAGGGCAGGCGCAGGTGACCGTAATGCGAGTGCCCTTCCGGCTCGAGCAGAGCTTTCGCTATGCCAGCGTCAACGGCATCGATACACTACCGTCATTTCCCCTGGTTGCCGGTACGCCCGTCGCCGATTCCGTCGCGCATGACGATTCGGTGGGCCGGATACGGCGCCGCGTGATCGAAACGGACGGTGCCTCCATTGCACGGCATCGCGGTCCTGGGGGCATGCAGGTGATCACCCGCACGCCGACCGATACCATCGCTCTCGCCAACGCACCCGAGCTTCCGGGCTCGATCTACGATCCGGGCGAGGAGCTGTTCTCGCGTGGGGACGCCGAGGAGTTGATGAAGGAGCTCGACTTCGGGCTCCAGGCGGGATGGAATCCGCAGGCTCCGGAAGTGCGGCTCCCGCCGGGATCGGGGCTTCTCAGGTATAACCGGGTCGAGGGGTTGTCGGCGGGCATCGGAATCGAACAGCGCTTCGGGCGCGGCTACATCGGCGCCGGCACGATCCGGCTCGGTACAGCCGATCTCGAGCCCAACGGTGAACTCGCGGTGATGCGCGGCAGCGGCCGCGACTCGTTAGGTTTGGCGGCCTATCGGCGTCTGGCGGTGGCCAACGATTGGGGTGATCCACTCGGATTCGGACCGTCGCTTTCCTCATTCCTGTTCGCGCGGGATCAGGGGCTGTACTACCGCACCGGCGGAGTCGAATTGCGAGGGATTCGGGAACGCGAGGGTTCGTTCCTCTGGCGGGTGTTTGCCGAGCGGCAATGGCGCGCCAACGTGGAGACCCAGTTCTCGCTGCCCAAGCTGTTCAACGACACGCGGTTCATTCCCAACATCGTCGCCGATCGCGCCGATCTGGCCGGCGCGTCCATGCGGTATAACCGGACGCTCGGCGTCGATCCGCGCGGCTGGCGCGCGCTCACCGACTTCCGCCTCGAGGGAGCGATCGGCGACTTCGAGTTTGCCCGCGCCGTAGCCGATGTCACCGTATCGCACCGCATAACGAGTCGCGTGGACGGCGCCTTGACGGCGAGCGGCGGTGCGTCCGCCGGTGACGTTCCGGTCCAGCGGTTCTGGTTCCTCGGCGGCGGACACACCGTTCGCGGACACCAGATCGGTACTATGGCCGGTAACGCATTCTGGATGGGCCGCGCCGAGCTGGGAGTGGGCAGCGTGGCCGCTCGCCCTGTCGTCTTCTACGACGTGGGATGGGCCGGGGATCGGTCGAGCTTCGATTCGCCCGGCGTGCCGCTGCAGGGGGCCGGCGTCGGAGCCTCGTTTTTAGATGGAGTACTGCGATTCGACCTGGCGAAAGGAATTCGTCCGGTAAACGGTTGGCGCGCCGAGTTCTACGTCGAGGCGAGGTTCTGAACCACTCGGGAATAGGGAATACGGAATAGGGAATAGGGAATCCGGAATCGTGGGTCGGGAAGCGGGAAGCGGGAATCGGGAATCGGAAATTGGAGATCGGAATCACCCCGTCATCTCTTGACGGGGCTGCGGAGAATGGCATCGTGAACGCCATTCCCGATTCCCAATTCCCGATTCCCTATTCCCGACAAAAATGCTGCGCGACTTCAAGGCGTTCCTGCTCAAGCAGAACATCCTGGCGCTGGCGCTTGCCGTCGTCATCGGCATCGCGACCAACGAGCTGGTGCAGTCGCTCGTCCGCGCCTTCATCATGCCGATCATCGAGGCCATCACGCCTACTGATGCCTGGCGAGAGGCCACGTTGAACGTCGGTCCGGTTGCTTTTCTCATCGGAGACTTTGCCGGCGCTCTGCTCAACTTCCTGATCATCGGCCTGGTCGCCTGGCGAATCAGCCGCGCTTTCATCCGTGAGCCCAAACCCGATGAGAAGCCGGCAATGAAGAAGTGCGTCTACTGCAGGATGGAAATCGATGTGGAGGCGAGCCGCTGCTCGTACTGCACAAGCGAATTGGCGGCGTGAGGGGGTCGAGGGTCGGGGGTCGAGGGTCGGGGGTCGAGGGTCGGGGGTCGAGGGTCGAGGGTCGAGGGTCGAGGGTCGAGGGTCGAGGGCGGGGCGGCTCCCAAGGTGGCGGCTCTAGGGTCCCGTCGTTGGCCAGCATGCGTTTCCCGTTTCCCTTTTCCCGTTTCCCTGTTTCACCCGCCCCCCGCCCCCCGCCCCCGCTAGCTTTACGCTCATGCGCAGAACGCTCTGCAAGTCCAAGATCCATCGTGCCGTGGTCACTGGCGCGGATGTGCATTACGAAGGGAGCTTCACGATCGATCGCGACCTCATGGATGCCGCCGATCTCGTGCCGTATGAGCGCATCCAGGTGGTGAATGTGAACAACGGCGCCCGGCTCGAGACCTACGTCATCGAAGGCGCACGCGGCAGTGGCACGATGCAGCTCAACGGCGCGGCGGCCCGTCTGGGCGCCGTTGGCGATCACGTCATTGTGATCAGCTATGCCGAGTACGAGGAGAGCGAGCTGGAGAACCACGAACCGCGTAAGGTGTTCGTGGACGAGAGGAATGGAATCCGGCGATCGATGACCATAGAAGGGTGAACGCCAAGTGCGAATTGCGAATTGCGAAAGCTGTCCCCTCGCATTTCGCATCTCTCATCTCGACACGGAGCTCCGACCCCTCACGGAACCTCCATCTCCCCACTCGACACCATCACCGACTCACCACCCACTCGGATGGTGGTGATTGCTCCGCCGCGCTTTTCGACCTCGATGTCTATCAGACTTGGCCGGCCCATCTCGAAGCCTTGCTCCACACGGTAGCAAAGCCTC
>JBGTNB010000155.1:0-6288 GCA_041743285.1 Gemmatimonadaceae bacterium | reverse complement strand
TGCCGGTCGCCGCACAGTGGATTGGTCTCGCTCTCCCACTTACGTATTTTCTTGATGTGGTCCGGGGTGTGCTGTTGAAGGGCGCGGGGATCGAGTACCTCTGGAAGGAGGCGGTCATTCTGGTGGGCTTCGCTCTGGGATTTATCGCGATTAGCGTTCGACGCTTCCAGAAGACCTTGGAATGACGGTTCGGAGGATCGCTCATCTAGAGTTGTCTTCGTTGTCAGGAGTGGTTCGGCCTGGTTCTTACCGTACGTAGAGTGCAGGTATTTGAAACGCAGAGGACGCAGAGGACACAGAGGAAAACACAGAGGACAAAGAGTAGGAACGACGAAGAGCAGGAAAGCCGACATCTCATGCCTTCAGCTTCTGGAATTCTGCTGTTAACCTTTTGAAACCTCTGCGCGTTCCTCTGTGTCCTCTGCGACCTCTGTGGTTCATTCCTGCTGTTGGTTCTCCGCAGATGCGTAGATGTCAGAGATTTTCTCGCCCTGACAGCTCTCGTTTTAGCAATCGCACCGAGACTGAAAAGAGGAGGCATTTCTCATCGGGATCAGATTTACTCTTGTAGCTGACGCGGACAATGAGCCGCGAAGAATGCGCGAAGTTCAGCGTATTTTCCGCAGCTATTACGGTTCCGCGTATGGCGGCTACGCCGATAGGATACCCGATCTGCTGCGGCGCCAGAGCGAGCTAGGCTACCGTGTGCTGGTCATTACCGCGGAGCATTCGAGCGGTGGCGTGATCGGCTTCGCGCTGGCCTTTCACTTTCCGGCGCTCGTAACATCCCTGCTCGATTTTCTCGTAGTCGATCCGGAAGTGCGGCAGCGAGGGGTAGGGGGAGCTCTCTACGAAGCCTTGCGCGACTATCTGATCAGGATCAAGTCGCGCGCATTGTACCTCGAGGTAAGACCTGACGATCCGGAGCTCGAGTCCGATCCGGCGGTGCGCCGGGAGAACCGGGCACGCATTCGCTTCTACGAGCGGTTTGGGGCGCGTGTAGTCACTGGCACCTCGTACGAGGCAAAGCGGCCGGATCGCGCCGAAGGGGAACCGTACCTCATGTTCGATCCGTTAGGCGCGGAGCGGCAGCCGAGTGCGGATGAGCTGAGGGGGATCATGCGCGCGATCCTGTTCAGAAAATACGAGTACCTGCCTGACGATCCGTACGCGCTGGCGGTCGTCGAGTCCGTCGAAGAGGATCCGGTCGCGCTTCAGCCGCCGCGGACAAAAGTGGTAGCGGCGCCGGCAGCTGGGCCGGCCAGCCCGTCCACCCATCAGGTTCTCCATCCGATAAAGGTCCTCGTCCCCGCGGCGCACACGCTGCATCACGTCAAGGAGCGTGGTTATGTGGAGCGGCCGGTCCGGGTGGAGCGGATCATACAAGCGATAGGCAACCTCCCCGGTGTCTCGATGGCCGAGGTGCATGAGCATGGCGAGGATCCGATCCGGGCGGTGCACGATCCCGATTTCGTCGCCTTCCTAGCGCGAGTGTGTCCGACGCTGCCACCCGAGGAAGCCATTTATCCGTACGTATTTCCGATCCGCTACCCCGATCGCAAACCATCGGATGAGGCACTGCACGCGGGGTATTACTGCATCGACACGTTCACGCCGCTCATGCGGAACGCCTACATAGCCGCTCGGGCCGCGGTTGACGCCGCGCTCTCCGGTGCCGATCTCATCGCCAGCGGCGAACGGCTGGTCTACGCCGTCTGCCGTCCTCCTGGACATCACGCCGAGCGGAGAGTTTACGGAGGGTTCTGCTACTTCAACAACGCCGCGGTTGCCGCTCACCAACTGAGTGCACGTGGCCGCGTCGCGGTGCTCGACATCGACTTCCATCACGGAAACGGGACGCAGGACATTTTCTGGCGGCGCTCCGACGTCCTGACGGCATCGATCCACGGCGATCCGAGCTATGCCTATCCATACTTCGCCGGGTTCGCCGATGAAACCGGCGAAGAGGCCGGCCTGGGATTCAACCTGAACGTGCCGCTGCCGGAGGACGTCGAGGACGATGCATATCTAGTGGAACTCGAGCGCGTGCTGGCGCACGTGGCCGAGTTTGCACCTTGGGTGCTCGTGCTGTCGCTCGGACTGGACATCGCCAAGGGCGACCCGACCGGCGCGTGGCGCATCTCGCCTGACGGGTTCGAGCGGATCGGCGACGCGGTCGGCGCACTCGGGCTTCCGACGCTTGTCGTTCAGGAGGGAGGATACGACTCACGAGTGCTCGGCCGTAACGCCCGGCGGTTCATCACCGGTCTGCAGGAAGGGATTCACGAAACGTGAGCTGGGGGGAAGTGGAAAAGAAGTGCGAAGTGCGAAAAAAATGCCGTCGTCGATTCCACGTTCATATTCGTAGTTCGCAATTCGCAATTCGCACTTCTTCTCCCTTCGCATCGCCGGCGTGCCAACCTTCGCGTATCAGCGACCTTCGATCCAATCCCTCCGCAGACCAAGTTGCCTCTCGGAGGCATCGTCGATAGGCATGACTCGAACAACCGGATAATCGTACCCGCTCATGACGACACGCGTGGTCACCGGTCCGCTTGGCCGTTGCACAGCGATGGTTGCCGTGTCGCCGATCGCGAAGTTCGAAAGAAACGCGCGCAACTCTGGCCAGCTTCGCACCGCCGCGCCATCGACACTCACGAGCTGATCGCCCGTGCGCAATCCTGCTACGCCCCAGACGCTGTTCGGATTCCCCACGCGTAAGCGCAGGTAGGGCTCACTACCCTCCTGCCAGCTCCAGAGTCGCAGGTCCTTGAGCGGCTGCCCGTCTCGAATCGCCGGGACCCATGACGTGGTCGTGCGCAGCCCGAGAGCAGCGAGGTAAAGATCGAAGTCGATGGCACCACCATTTCGAACGTGCGCTTCAAAGAATCCGTCCGAGCGACAGGAACAAACCTCATTCACCGCGCTCTGCACGTCGGCCCCGATGAATCCGCGATCGGTGAACCTGCTGTACAACAGCCGCATGACATCGTCCATCGAGCGCGCGCCGTTCGTGGAATCGCGCACAACCAGATCCAACACGGTTCCGATCAGTTCTCCCTGGAGATGAGCGCTGGCGGTGTAATCTCCGAGTGCGGCCGGCGACGCGTTGTACGCAACGCGACTCACCGCCTCCGCCGAGTACCGAGCATTTCCTGGCGCCGAGAGGTACCAGGCTATGAGGTTCTCCAAGTGCTCCACGCGTGTCGAGTCGCTCGTGGGCAGACCAGCCCGGCGCAGCAGCAGGTCCGCGTAGAAAAGTGTCAACCCCTCACTGAACCAGAGCCCTGCCACGGGTGGCTGCACGCGATAATCGACTTCGCGATACTCGGCTGGCTTGATGGCCATGAGGTTCCATGTGTGCACGAACTCATGCGCCGTCTCGCGCAACGCAAAGTGCGGATCGCGCGCGAGGTCAGTGCTAGGCGCGCCGAGTGTCACCGAGTTGGGATGCTCCAGTCCGCCGGTGTACGCCCCGTCCTGAATCAGGAACGTGTATTCGTCATAAGGCATCGCCCCGAAAAGATCGATCGTCTGCGTCGCTAGCTGCTCGATGCCCCGCAGGAACGCGACGGTGTCGAACTGGGCCGCATCTGGAAGGCTCCAGTAGAACACGCGATGCGGAACGTTTCGAACCCGGAACATCCACTCGTGCATCTCGCCGACCAGCATGGGCGATTCCATCAGCGTGTGCATGTCCGGCGCATTGAACGTTCGCGCGGTGGACGGTCCGGAGAGTCCGGAAGCGACACGCCATCCGGGTGGCAAGTGGAACGTCACCGAGGCGGGCGCGAGCTCCTGCCCGATCACGTAAAGAAATGAATGAGGGCCACCCACCAGCCCGCCGGTTGGTGCGAGAAAGGGACGCCACGACGCGCGAAGCTCGCCCTCCGACGGAAATCGCACCCGATAGCGAACGATAATGTCGCCGGTGACGTTGCTTGCCTGCCAGACCACGCTGTCTACGCGCGAGACCGCGACCGACTCACCGTTGGCACCGACAACGCGCAACTGCTCGACATGCCGCCAGTACTTGTCGTCGTACTCGGGGTGCGCGTGCGCCGCGAGCCGAAGCGCGGCTGGTGCGTCGTGAATACGCAGCTCGACCGCGATTCCTGACAGGTCGGCCGGATCCACCCGCAGTGTGTAATCGAGCCGGGTCGACTGGTTGGAGGGTCCGGCCATCATTACGGACAGCCCGGCCAGCAGGAACACGTAGCTCAGCATGATTTTTCCTCGACTCCTGGAGCGGTGAGACTCTAAGATGCCGCCCAAGGCGCCGAGGTTGGAAAACCGAACGAACGAAGTGGGAGGAAGGGCGAAAGAAGTGCGAATTGCGAAGGGCGAAAAAAAGCCGTCGCCGATTCCATAATCAATTTCGCAATTCGCACTTCGCACTTCTTTCGCCCCCCGTCCGCGCACTTCCTTTTCGCCCTTCGCGCTTCGCACTTCTTTACTTCTTCTTTCCCCTCTCCCGCTCACTCTCCCTGCAACGCTATCATCGGATCCAGCCGCGTCGCGCGACGTGCGGGAACGAGGATCGCCGCCAGCGAGACGCCTAACAATACGGCGATCGCCGCCCCGTACGACCAGGGGTCGAGCGGCTCGATGTCCACCAGCATCGATTCGAGCATCCGGGTCAGGGCAATGGCAGCGGCGCTTCCGGTCATCAGCCCCACGGCGATCACGCGCAATCCCGCCCCGAGAACGAGTTGGACCAGACGGGCGCGAGTCGCGCCGAGGGCGGAGCGTAGTGCGAGCTCGCGAGTGCGTTGCGCGACTGCGTAAGACAGCACGCCATAGATCCCCATCGCGGCAAGGAGCAGTGCGATCGCCGCAAACGACGCGAGGAGCGACATCGTAAGGACCCGCGTCGCCAGCGTGTCCGACAGCCGCTCGTCAAGCGTTCCGATATCCAGCGCAATCTGCGGATCCACCGTCGCGCCACGCCGCCTCAGTTCGCCTGACAGCTGCGCAGCCGGTAGATCTCCGCGTACGATCGCCGTCATGCTCGTCGTCCACTGCGGCCGCTGGCGAAAGTGCACGTACATCTCCGGGCGGGCGTCCGTCTCCAATCCGAACGTACGCACGTCGCCGACGATTCCGATTACGGTCAGCCAAGGGGCGGGTGTGCCCTCGCCGCCACCCCCACCCTCCATGCTTCGCGCGCGTACTCGCCGCCCAACGGGATTCTCCCCCGCCCAGAATCGCCCTGCCATCGTCCGATTGATAACGGCGACTCGCTCGGCGCCCATCGCATCTGCCGGTGAGAAGCTGCGGCCGGCCAGCACCGGCATTGCGAGTGCGCGAAAGAAATCCTCGCTAACCACGCGGTACACAGCGCCCGCGCCCGGCACATCGCCACCCTCGATGTCGATGAATCCGGTCCCCGTCAGGCCAAGCGGCACCCATTGGGTTACGGCTGCTGCCTGGACGCCTGGGATCGAGCGGTACTCGCCGAGCAGCTGATCCCAGTAGGCGACACGCGCTGCGCCTTCTGCATAGCGCTCGCCAGAAAGCGCTCCCTCCACGGTTGCGACGTTCGTATCGAAACCGATGTCGCGGCCGATCACCGACTGGAAGCTCCTGATGAGCAGCGCGGCACCGGCGAGCAGCAGGAGCGCGACAGCGATCTCGAAGCTCACCAGCGAAGCCCCGGCGAGGTTGCGCCCGCCGCGCACGGAAGTGCGCGATCCGCTGGAGGTCATTTCGCGCAGCGAGATTCTGCTCAGCCGCACCGCTGGCAGCACGCCGGCGAGCAATCCGGCGATGAGCGACGTCGCGAGGACGAACACGAGCACCCGGATGTCCATCACCACTTCCGCCGATCGCGGTATCTGTTCTCCCCAGCGCGACAGGATGACCCGGAGCGCTGCCCAAGCGACGAAAACGCCAACCGCGCCTCCGGCGAGCCCGAGTGAGAGGTGCTCGATGAGCATCTGTTGTACGAGCCGGGCGCGGGCCGCGCCTAGCGACGCGCGCACAGCCATCTCCCTTGCGCGAACGGAAGCGCGCGCCAGGCTCGAGGCGGCGACGTTGGCGCAGACGATAAGCAGAACGCAAAGCACGACCGCCATCAGCAGACGTAGATAGCCGGCGGCGTCGCCGACGAGCGCGTCGGCGAGTGGCTGGATGCCCGCTCCAAAGTCGTACAGCGCCTCAGGATCCTCGGCCTGCGCTCCGCGCGCGATCGTCGACAGCTCGGTGGCCGCTTGCTCCGGCGCAATCCCAGGCGCGAGCCGCCCAATCATGGTCCAGTTGACGTTGATGCGCGGACCCGCCACCTCG
>JBGTNB010000154.1:0-6214 GCA_041743285.1 Gemmatimonadaceae bacterium | reverse complement strand
TCCGTATTCACCGGCGCGCCGCCAGCCGTTGCTTCGGATCGGCGAGGAGTTGTTCGCGAGCCTCGAGTGCTTCGGCGACGAAGGACCGTGGCTCTCTAAGCCGATCGCTCAGATAGGATACATAACGACCACGCGCAGCGGCAGCGGTTGGAAAATCGCCGCCGCCCGTGACATCCATCAGCAGGTCATCGGGAATCTGGCTCACGATACCGGCAATGACTTGGTCGGTGACGAGGGCCGCACATTCCACATCCGCGTCCTGAATGACGTCGCTCCGGGAAAGGAGCACATGCTCGCGAATCAGTGGAAACGGCGATCGCGTGCGCTTCGCATCGACTCGTGCCCAGTCGTGGTGCGCGTACAGCGCTGCGCCGTGATCGATGAGCCAGAGCTTATTCTTCCACAGCAGCAGATTGGGATTGCGGTGAGTCCGGTCCGGATTGGTCGTGAATGCATCCAGCCATACGACTCGCGAGGCGAAGTGAGGCGTGACCAATTCTGACGCCGGCTGCATCGCGAAGTTGAACGCGCCATCGAGGTAGCGCAGTCCAACGTTGACGCCGTGGCTTCCGCGGAGCAGATCCTGAATCTCGGGATCGGGCTCGCTGCGGCCGAACTGCGGTGGCACTTCGATGATCGCCAGATCGGGAGTCGGCAGCCCAAGCGTACGTGCCAGCAATCCGACGATCAACTCGGCTACGAGCGCCTTGGGCCCCTGCCCCGCTCCTCGAAACTTCACCACGAAACGTCCACCGTTGGTGTC
This sequence comes from Gemmatimonadaceae bacterium, assembly GCA_041743285.1. Lineage (GTDB taxonomy): Bacteria > Gemmatimonadota > Gemmatimonadetes > Gemmatimonadales > Gemmatimonadaceae > JALZIF01. The sequence goes on along the minus strand of JBGTNB010000154.1, from coordinate 5,451 downwards.
CACCACCGCCGGCAGCGAGCCTCCCTCCCGCAGGGGCTGCACGTAGCGGACAGCTGTGAACGACTGGAGAGCGGACATTGGGAAACCGGGCAGCGTGACGGAGTAGTGACGATGGGTGTCCGCGGGGTACCTCGGCTAGTCCGCCGTGTGTACTTGTCGACAGGCGGTCTCTGTGGCAAGGAACGCTTTTAGCACCGCGCAGTCACGATAGGAATTGGGTACTGGGACCTGGCTCCATGTTCCTCCGGCGCGTGAGTCCCAAGCCGGGGTCTTCGCCAGGTCTCATCTCCTCTTGCTCCTGTCGAGTCCTGCACGTGGTGTATACCGCCTCCCTTCGGCCCTGCCGGGTCTAATAGGGCGCGATCGCCGTCTTAATGAGGGCTCGCGCCCTTTTTTGTTCCTTTGCCTTTCCTCCCGTTGGTGCTGCGTCCAACACGATCGTCTGCGCCGTAAGCAGATCGTCCAGGTCGAGCGCCGCTTTCACTGCAAGCCATTTAATCGAGTCCTCGAACGGTATCTCGAGGTGGATGCGAACCCTGTGTCGGTTCAGGGAGTCCTTCTCCTCCGAATAGTCCATAGTAGCTTCGACGTTCACGCGAGGATGATACCCCCTGATTTCCACCGGCTTACGTGCTTTCGTACGCGCTCTTTTTTTCGCGGCAGGCATAGTATCCCCCGTTGGTTGGAAGTATGACATGGTGTACGACTTGGAAAGCTTCGACCGCAGTACCCTACCAAACTTCACAGCTCACTAACGCTGTGGCGCGATCAGCGATGCCAGCGCCGGCTCGTCGCGCAGCTCGGCAAGATCGTGATCGCGATGCAGCCAGAGGTCGTACGGCGCTCCCTCGGCGAATCCTTCGCGAACCCGTGCCACAGCTGAATGACGATCGCCTAACACGGCAACAATGCGAGCACGGTGGAGTGCGACTGCTCCAAACTGATAGGGTTCACTTTGTGCGCGGAGGCTGTCGGATACGGCGAGTGCCCCATCTCGTCGTCCTCTGCGAGCCTCGAGCAAACCGCGCAGGCCGAGGAGCTGAGGGTCACGCGGATACTCGCTTCGGAGCAGGACGACAAGCGAGTCTGCCTCCTCGTACCTGCCAAGATCGTAGGCGACACGCGCAAGCGGCCGTCTGATCGAGCTTCTCGCGTGGCCGGGATTCCTGACATCCACCGTGTGCAATCCGGGGCCGACTTGCTCCTGCAAGCGGTACCAGCGGTGCGCCCGCTCGAACATGCGCTCCGATGCGTCGTTATGCCGGTGTGCGCGCAATTCCTCCGCAACCTCCCTCAATAGATCACCGAGATTAAAACCCACCGGATCTGCCGGCAACGTCTCGACTTGCCGCAATACGCTGTCGAGCTCCTGAAGCCGGCCGTCCACCGCCAGAGCCCGAAGGCTAGGAATGAAAGCAAGCAGGCGCTCAGGATAGAGCTGGCGCTCCTTCTCACCGACCTCCCTCTCGAGATCGTAGCGCCCCATCGCATGGTGCACAGCCCCTAACACGTCCCAGTAAGGAAGAAAACCGCGCATCGGTCCACGCTCCGGCGCGATTCCGGTGAGCACGGCGAGAGCCTCCGCCGGCCGACCGCTCTGAAACGCTGTAACAGCATAGTTGTAAGACGCCTTCGAATCAGGCGCCAGGCTTGCAGCCGCACGGATGGCACTCAGGGCCGCAGTGTGGTCGCCTGCCAGGAAGGCGAGGCGGTAGTCCAGCCAGGCACGCTGATATTCCGTGAGTTGCTCCCGATGACTTTGCACGATGCCCAGCAGCGAATCCGACTGCGCGTACTGCCCGAGGTTGGAGTGGCAGAGAGAAGCGTAGAGCAGCGCAGCGGTGAACGACGAATCCACCGCGTGCGATCGGAGGAAGGCAGGCAGTGCAGCGGCGAAGTCGGCGGAGATGTAATGATCAAGCCCCTCGCTAAACGCCACGTAGGCCTGATATACGGGGGGCCGCACCCCCTCTGCGATCTCGCTGCTGATCCGGTCGTCGTACTGCCCGGCGAACCATCCCATGAGTCGGGCGCGAACTTCTTCCACTCCAGGAATCGGATCGACGGCGGATGCCTCAACGTCTTCGATCGTGACCAGCAGCCGACCCGCGGGCGCATCGGTCGCCTCCACCCGGAACAACAGCCGATCTCCACGTCGGTAGATCGCTCCGGTAACGACGATCTGCGCGCCAGTTTCCGCGGCAACGCCGCGCACGGGATCACGGGCGGACCTCTCACCCGCCGCTCTTGATGTCGCGAATCGAAAGGCCTGTGCCGCGATGGGTGTGGGCACTACCTCTAGTGCGCGCACACGCTGTAAACCGGTGGTAACCCAGTCCGCAAGCATCAATCCGATCGGGTCGAACTCCGCCGAACCCGTGCGGTTCTCGAGCGGCGCTACGACGACGCGTCCCGGCGTCGTCGCCGTTATGCGGCTCCCCCCCGGACGCGTCGTCCAGAGACTGCCGCCGGCGAGCAGAATGACGGCTAGCGTCGCTATCAGCGGCTGCGATCGAAATGGGGCCAGCAGCGCATCGCCAGCATGCGGAAAGCGCGATCTATTCTCATCCCACCGCCGCAAAGCAGTGGCGAATTCACCGCTAGTGCGAAAGCGGTCAGCTGGGCTCTTTGCGAGTGCTCGGCGCACGATCCGCTCGAGCGCACGACTAACGGTGGGGCGCAGGATGCGGATCGAGGGAACAGGCGCGGCGAGGTGCTGGGCGCAAACCTGGTTCGACGTCGTTCCTCGAAACGGAGGATCGCCGGCAAGTAGCTCGTAGAGCACGCAACCGAGACTGTAGATGTCCGAGCGCGCATCCGCGTGCGGATCGGAGCCGACCTGCTCCGGACTCATGTATCGCGGGCTGCCAATCGCGAGCCCGCTGTGGGTGAGGCGCGACTGCCCCAAGGCGCGCGCGATGCCAAAATCCGCCACCAACGGGCGACCGTCAGCCATCAGAATGTTCTCAGGCTTGATATCCCGATGAATGATTCCATGGCGATGCGCGTGGTCGAGGGCTTCCGCCACCTCTCGTACAATGCGGATCGCCTCGCCTATGGGGATTTGGCCCTCCCGCTCAAGCAATCGACGAAGCGACTCGCCCTCGATAAAGGGCATCGTGTAGTAGAGGGTCTCGCCCGATTTTCCGGAGGCGAGGAGCGGAAGGATGTTCGGGTGCGCGAGGGAGGACAGAGTTGCGATCTCACGGAGAAATCGCTCCGAGTGTATGCTCGCCGACAGTTCCGGACGCAGTACCTTCAGGGCGACCACGCGGTCATGACGCAGCTCGCGCGCGAGGTACACGATCGCCTCACCGCCGCGGCCTAACTCGCGCTCAATGTGGTACTCCTCGAGCGTGGGGACCTCGAGCTTTGGCGGCTCGATTCCCGACGAAGCCTTGCTTACCGCAACTCGTTCACGCTTCATGCGGCTCTCTGACGCTTACGTCCGATCATTTTCTCCGGGTTCGGAGCCGGACTCGACGCGTCGGAACCTATTGTATCGCCAACGGAGCCGAAGAGCCATACGTGACGCCGAAATGGTAAAGCCGAGAGAAGATCGTCATGCAGCTCGGTGATCCTCGGTGCTGTGCCTCTCTACAGCGACCGACCATTTAGACGAGCGCTCCGGCTCAGTTCGCCAGTCGACTCTTGCTAGGGTTCAGGCAACTGGGTCTGTAGATCCATTCCGGTTTTCGATACCGATCGTGTGAGGCGGCGGGCAATCGATATGTGCGCGGCACGCTGAGCTTCACCGCGATCTCAAGGCTGGGTGGGCGGATCACGCTGAGTGCCGCTGTTCTCAAGCACCGGATTATCACTTCTTTCCTTCGCCGCGCTGGCGACCATGGCAAACAGCTAGTCGGACCGGGCTCATGGCCCCCCAGTTGGTCCCGGAAGGTCGCGAGCTTGACCCATACGGTGGTAGTTAAACGCGCACCAGCGGGCCACGACCAGCAGCGCGACGGCGGCGCGATAGCCACCGGGTCAGTTCGCGACGCTTCAAGCATCAGCGAGGCAATCGCCTGCCGCTGCTATCGCCGAGGAGCGGACATTTGGGAAACCCGGCAGCGTATGACGGCGTAGTGACGATGACTATCGTGGGTACGCGGAGCAGAGCCGCCAGAGCGAATTGAAGCTAGGTATGCGCCGCCGGGCACACGAGAAGCGAGATGCGAGAGTGGTACAGTTGAGGGTCATATTCCCACCTCGCGCTTCGCACTTCGGACTTCGCATCTCGCATCTCGCATCTCGCATCTCGCTTCGACGTTGTCCCTCGAGCTTCAAGAATAGCGAGCCACCGCCATGATCCAATCGACTCGCACTTCGACAACCGTATCGCGACGAGGAAGCTCCGCCCGAGGCGGGGTCGGACAATACCTTCGGCGCGGTGTAGCGACGATTGGTGGAGTCATAGCACTTCTTTGGATCGTGTGGCTCGTAAACGCGGCGTTGCTCGGCGGTTCGCTGCTCGCGTTCGGAATTCTGCCGCGGACCACACGCGGCCTGGCCGGTATACCGCTTCATCCGCTTCTCCACGCCGACAGTGTACATCTGATGCACAATTCCCTTGGATTGCTCCTGTTCGGCACGCTGGCATATCTGAAGGAAGAGTCTGATTTCTGGCTCGTGCTCGTGATCGGCACGTTCGCCGGAGGGCTGGCGGTGTGGCTTCTGGGCCGGCCGGCAATCCACATCGGAGCGAGTGGCGTCGTATTCGCCTTTTTCGGCTACCTTGTATCGGTTGGGTGGTTCGAACGCCGAATCGGAACCCTCATTCTCTCGATAGTTCTCTTTCTGGGCTGGGGGTCCGTACTGCTGGGCGTGCTCCCACTGCAGCGCGGAATCTCCTGGGAAGGACATTTGTTCGGATTCGCCGCCGGTGTTTTCGCGGCATGGAGCCTGTCGCGAGGCCGCGCCAGAGTCCACGCGCGCGCCAACGCCTGACGATTCCCCACACGACATTCGACCGCCACCGCGGCGCAGCTCATGCCAAACGGAGATGACTCGGTGAAGGAAGCACCCAGACCTGCGGGCTATCCAGCTGTATCACCCTACCTGATCGTCGATGGTGCGGGCCGCACCATCGAGTTCCTCGTGCGCGCATTCGACGCGGTGGAGCTACGGCGATTCCCCGATTCGAACGGCGGGGTGATTCACGCCGAGGTGCGCATCGATGATTCCGTCCTGATGATCGCTGACGGCACGGAAGGCTGGCCGACGATCCCTTCACACGTCCACGTGTACGTGCCCGATGTCGATTCTTCATATCAGCGCGCGCTCGCGGCTGGCGCGGTTTCGGTGCAGGAACCGGTACAGAAGGACGATGCGGACAAACGCGGCGGCGTGAAGGATGCCGGCGGAACTACCTGGTGGATAGCGACGATGGTTGGTTAGGCACGAGCAACCGCACTTTCCCTTTTTCACTTTTCGGAGGCTACATGGCCGATT
>JBGTNB010000153.1:0-5814 GCA_041743285.1 Gemmatimonadaceae bacterium | reverse complement strand
CGATGAGACTCACCACGTTGATCTCTGCATTCAGCGGCAAGCCGCCGCGCTTTCTATGTCTGGGCATGGGGGCTCGATTTGGATTACGCTTTTCGGAGGGGTGTCGGAGTGAGAATCAGGAATTAGGAACTAGGAAATAGGAAATAGGGATCGTGTGCGTCGATTGAAACGCGAACGGTGGAAGGAATCGGGATATTCCGAACGCATCGGCGTTCATGCCATAGCGAGATCCCCGTTGCCACTACCACCAAATCGACGCTCACGACCCCTATTTCCCAGTTTCCTATTTCCTAGTTCCTGACCTCAAATCCTTCCCTCTCTAACCATCAAGGCAATCAGCTCCGATCCGAAATTCTCCAATTCGCTCTCCAGCCGGTTCACCTGGCTAGCGAAGATGTTGTACCCGAAGATCGCCGGAATGGCCACCGCGAGCGCGGCGGCGGTAGCGATGAGCGCCTCGGCGACGCCCGGCGCAACGGCGCTCAGGTTGCCCGAGCCGCTGGTCGCAATGCCGACGAAGGCGTCGATGACACCCAGCACAGTGCCGAGCAGGCCGATCAGCGGGCTCGACGTACCGATCACCGCCAGCCACGGAATGTACTGGCCGAAGCGGTCGCGCTCTCCCGCCGTTTCGGAATCGAGCACTAATCGAAGAGCTTCGACCTGGGAGCCGCTCAGCGGCGATCCGGTCGCCTCTCGTAAGGCACCCGGCTTCATCTCGGCAAAGAAGTTGAGCGCGCGCGTGAACACGCGCGTGTACGGACTCGACTTGCTGCGCCGCGCCACCTCGGACACTTCCTCGAGCGACGAGGCACGCTCGAACTCGCGCATGAAGGTGCGGCCCGCGGCGGCGACCTCGCGCAACTGCCGCCACTTCGTCCACATGACCGCCCAACTGATCAGGGAGAGTATCACCAGCACGGCGAGCACGACCTTGATGAGCGGCCCGGAATGCACCACCATCTCCCACGGCGAGGTCGGAACAGCGGCACCGACCTGCGCCCACATAACGATCACGACCGCGCTCCGCTGCGTTGCATGGCGAACCATTCGAATGTGTTCGCCAGACCCTCTTCCAAAGCCACCCTCGGCTCCCAACCCAGCGCGCGCTTGGCCTTGGCTATCTGCACCGCCGATCGCATCTGCTCACCCGCCCGCGCCGGAGCATGGTTCACCGCGACGTCGGACTTGCCGCTGCGCTTCAGGATACCGGCCAGCTCCAGGACATCCGTCTCGATCGACGTACCGATGTTGAAAGCGCGGCTGTCGAGCGTCGTCATGCGCGGCAGCTCGGCCGTACATGCGAGCAGGTTCGCACGGGCGACGTCGAGCGCGTAGACGTAGTCGCGTGTCTGCCTGCCATCGCCGAACACTGTGAGCGCGGTGCCATCCAGAATGCGATTGCAGAAGATCGCCACTACTCCGGCCTCACCGTGCGGATCCTGCCTGGGCCCATACACGTTTGCATAACGGAGCGCGACCGTATCGAGTCCATGCACGCGGGCATAATAGCCCATGTAGTACTCGGCGCTCAGTTTCGCCGTGCCGTACGGTGATTGCGGGTCCTTGGCGGCGGTTTCTTCGACAGGCATCGGCACCAGATCGCCGTATACGGCTCCGCCGGTCGAGGAGAAAATGAATCGCGTTCGCGGGCTGCCCTGCCTTACCGCCTCGAGCAGATTCAGCGTCCCGCCGATGTTGAGCCTCGAATCTGCCGCCGGATCGGCCACGCTCTTCCGCACATCTATCTGCGCGGCGAGATGACAGATGACGTCGAACCCCGAATCGCGCACCAGCGCCGCCGCCTGGGGTGAGGTGATGTCGGACTCGACGAAGGTGGCGCTCTTGGGCACCTGCTCTCGCTTGCCACTCGTCAGGTTGTCCAAAACGGTGACTTCGTAGCCTTCGGTAGCCAGCAGGTCGGCCACGTGAGATCCAATGAAACCGGCCCCGCCGGTGACGAGTGCTGTGCGTGCCATGCGTCCCTGTTCGAATGGATTCGATGTACAATCGCCGAATCCTAGTGGAATGTGAGGAGAAGCGGGAGCCGGAAGGCTGCGGGCTCGTCGTGCGTGCGATGCAACCGGCGCCGCGAGCTGAGGCTAGCGGCGCCGGTGTGCAACGCGGATCGTAAAGCGCCTTACGGCATTTTAGCCGTGAGCCGAGCGCGCGTACCGATCGTGATCGAAGGGTGACGCTGATCGATGAGCATCACCGTGATGCCGTGATGGGTCACGCGAACGACTCTCCCCAGCGCGAGCGGCTCCTCCGGCAGTGTAGTACCGTCGAGAAGCGTGCGGCGGGGCTGCAGCAGTGTGAACTGGTCGCCGAGCGACACGCCGTTGCGGCCGTGTGAATCCAGAACCAGGTAGTCCTGTACAGTCGGCAGCAGGTCGTTCACCGCTACCCACAGTACCGAAGTCATCATGCCGAGCTCCACGGGCGTGGGCAGCACCTCATCGGCGATCGGGAGCATGGGAATGGGAATCAGCCTCTGTCCAACCTTCATCGCTCCGAAGAGGTGCAGAACGTTCACCGTGGCTGCTTCTCCATCGGGGCGGCGCTGTACTTCGACAATGCCGGTGGGGTACATCAGTGCAGTCGAATCCGTGATCCCGGGCCCGTCGGTGATGACCAGGAACCGCTCACCTTCGGCGCCAACGCTTCCAGGAGGTAGCGTGGCATACAGGTGATCGAAGAGCTGAAGAAACTCCGGCAACTGCGACACGGCGATTCCGGACGGGGCGACGGCCTCGAGCAGCTGCCCCGAGTTGGCCGGTGTACCGCGTCTGTCCACCCATGGGGCGGCAATGAATTCGTGCTCACCGAGCGCCCGCACTCGCAGCGGGGCTCCGCTTCCCGAGACGTGCCGGACGAGGGGCGGGGTGCTCACGGTGGGGCGCGGCTGCAGGTCGAATACCGTGGCCAACGGCTGAACGCGCTCCTCGATCATTGCTACAGTAGCGGGCGCGGAACCGGCCGGCAGCCGAAGCAGCTCGCCGGGATAGATCCAGTGTGGATCCTCGACGATCTCCGGATTTAACCGGTAGATCTCGGGCCACATGAACGGATCATTGAGATAAGCGCGGGAAAGATCCCACAGGGTATCGCCATCGCGAACGAGATGGGTACGCTGAGCGGCTTCGGTCTCGCCATCCCGCTCGAGATGCGAGCTCTGAGCGATTACGGTTTCCTGCGCGCGTACAAGCGTCGACGGGAGGAGGGCGCAAGCGGCGGCAAGCAGCAGCGGCACCCGCCGCGGATGGCAGCGCGTCAGTGTGTTCACAACGTGACGTCGGATCATTTGAGGGGCCAGGGACCGGGGACCAGGGACTGAGAGCTATCGAAGTGACGCCGAAGTGTGGGAGGGGGTAACGGTGGTCGGGGGTCGGGGGTTGGGGGTCGGGGGTCGGGGGTGGGGGTCGCGGTCGGGGGCTAGGGCTCGGCCGGTCGGGTCGGGAGTGCGGTTAGGTAGCCGTGGCGTTCGGATACTGGCTGACTCGTTGCAGAAGGTCGGTGCGCGATCATGCGGCTACGCGATGAGAAATCACATTAGCTAACGGGATACCATTGTGGCAGCTGAGTTTAGTCCGCTACTGCTGAAGTTACTTCTCAGACCACCGCTACCGCTGGCCGGGCCCTTTACACCGTCGAAGCACCACGCGACGCGGGATGTGCTCCGCGTCGCGCGCTGATAATCCGCATTACCCTCGACCCTCGACCCTCGACCCTCGACCCTCGACCCTCGACCCTCGACCCTCGACCCCCGACCCTCTCTCTCAGAATGGAAGATCGTCATCTTCCTCGTCGATCGTGAACTCCTCGTAGCCGTCGCCTGACGACTTGCCGGCGGACTCCGAGCGCTGGCCCGCGGGTGCTCGCGAGCGCGATGGGGCGTCGCCCTCGTAGCCTTCGCCTCCGCCACCTGCCCGGCCGCTGAGCATCAGCAGCTCACGCACGTTGATCTCGGTGGTATAGCGCGTCTGCCCTTCTTTGTCCTGCCACTGCCGGTATTCGATGCGGCCCTCGACGTAGACCTTGTCGCCCTTCTTCAGATACCGCTCGACGATGTCGGCGAGCGTGGAGACCTTGCTGTTCCACACTACGCAGCGGTGCCATTCTGTCTTTTCCTGCTTCTCGCCACCCTGTGTGTTCCAGCTGCGGCTGGTGGCGAGGGAAAAGGTGGCGACCCGGCCGCCACCCGTCGTCGTGCGCACCTCGGGATCTGCGCCGAGATTCCCGATCAGCGTCACCTTGTTCAAACTCCGGCTCACATTGCCTCCTGGCGAAGAGCGTTATTGCTCGGTTCCTGATGTTATGAACAGGTTGGGGCGGCGCCCGCACCAAAATCCCGCCGCCACGGTTGAATCAGCGCTCGCGCTAGTCGTCCTTTGGAGGATTCATCACCAGTCGCAAAATGAACGCGTCCTCCTCCGGCCTTCGATAATAACGTCTTCGGCGTCCGACGCGCAGGAAACCACGCGCACCGTACATGTGCTGCGCCACTAGGTTCGATTCCCGTACCTCGAGATATACCGACTGCGTACCTCGAATGTGCGCTTCGCGAAGCGCGGAATCGAGAAGCCGGCCTCCGGTCTTTCGCCCGCGCTGCGACTCGAGCACGGCAAGATTCCCGATTTCACAGTCCCCGGCGATGAACCACGCGACAACGTAGCCGAGAACCAGATCGTCGAGCTCTGCCACGGCAAAGTGCACCATTGGCTCGCCGATAAGCGACGCGAACGAGGCGCGGCTCCACGGATCCGAGAAGGCCGCCCGCTCGATCGCAACGATCGCGTCGAGATCGGATGCGTGGGCGGCGCGAATCGTAGCCGGTTGCACGATTGGGAACTGAGAAAAGCGGGAAAGGGGAAATGGGAAGTTGACGAAAAGCGGGAAATGGGAAAGGGGAAATGGGAAACGGTCGGTACTGCATGACACCCATCGTAGTTCTAGACTACGGCTAGTTGACGGGCATTAACGCTCATGGTTTGTACGGATGAGGCGGAAACAGCGGATACTGCGGATTTTTCTCCGTACGCTGCGAGAGTTCCTACGGAACAGCCCTCTCTGTTCTCGCAGATTCCTAGCGACAAGCCGAGCCTGATCCACACGTGATCAGATCCGCAGCATCCGGTCAGATCCGTTTAATCCTCATAACCATGAGCGTTAGTGCCCGTCAACACGCAGTAGCCTCGAATAGCGATTGGTCATGCCCCAACTCTTCCGCTCTTTAGTTACTTCCGTTTCCCATTTCCCCTTCCCATTTCCCGCTTTTCTCAGTTCCCATTTCCCCCCTCATCAACTCCCGATTCCCGATTCCCGATTCCCGTTTCCCGCTCCCCCGAGCGCCCTCCCATGCTCCGCCTCCCATTTCACCTGCGCCTCCGCCAGCCGGCCGTACTCGGGCTCCCACGCCGCAACGTCCACCTCCCTTAACGACTCGTCAGGCAGCCGAAGTGCGGCGCGCGCGTGCGGGTGCCGCAGGATATCGACGCCGGTTCCGGGCCCTATCGTTCGCGCCTGCAGGCGGGCTGCCCACTCCGCCACCTCGGCCGTTCCTATGCGCATCGGCGAAGTGATAGTCGCCAGGCTCCCGTCCGTCCCGATCTCGACCCCCTGGGCGAACCGCTCATCTCGCATCGCATCCATCACCGCGAGGTACCGGCCCGACTCCTGTATCGCGCCGCCGCTCAGCACCATGAGCGGCAGCGAAGGCATCGACAGCAGCGGTATTCCAGCGGACCAGGCGAACCCCTTGGCCAGCGAGGCGCCGACGCGAAGGCTGGTGAAGCTTCCCGGGCCGGCGCCGCA